>NZ_JBSFET010000062.1:0-37154 GCF_053594575.1 Streptomyces sp. NPDC001880 | reverse complement strand
GATCGGGCACCTCGTCATCACACCCCGCCACCACACCAACGAACACCACCTGCACTGGTCACGCTTCCGCAGACGCAGCCAGGCCAGAGCCCGCCACTCCCACTACAAACGCAGGGGCCAGAACCCTCAGATGCGGTTGCAGTACTAGTGCCGCATCAGGCAACGTTTGCCCTGTCGACGACGGTGCGTAGGCGCCGGTCGTCGGTATGGCGGTTTCGCCAGATGATGTAGCGGCGGATCATGCTGCTCTGTTCCTTGTGGGTGGCGTGGTCGGTGCCGTCGAGGGTGAAGTAGCGCAGGGCGGTGAACTGGGCCTCGATGCGGTTGAGCCAGGAGCTGTTGGTGGGGGTGTAGGCGATCTCGACGTTGTTCGTGGCGGCCCAGGTGCCGACCCGCTGGCATTTCTTCGTGGTCAGGTGCGGGGAAAAGTTGTCGCAGACGATCGCGATGCGGGTCTCGGGCGGGTAGAGGGTGCGCAGGTAGCGGCAGAACTCCAGGAACTGCGTCCGCCGCTTGATCGGCTTGACATGGCCGTAGAGCTTGTCTTTGGTCAGGTCCAGGGCGGCGAACAGGTGCCGTACTCCGCCGTAGCGGTTGTAGGTGGCCCGGCGCCTACGGCGGGGTTCACGGTCGGGGTCCTTGTGCCTGCCGCCGCGTTCGGCCCACTGCCGGCCGGGGTGGGGCATTAGATTGAGCGGCCCGAACTCGTCCATGCAGAAGACCACTTCGGGTTCGTCGTCCTCGGGTACGACCTCGCCGTCGGCGATCGCATAGAGGTGCTCGACCCGGGCCTTCTTGACGGCGTAGTCGGGGTCCCGGGACGTTTTCCAGGTCTTCAGGCGTTGAAAGGAGACGCCTTCCTCGCGGAGCAGGATGCGCAGGCCCTCGTGGCTGATGTCGTCGACCACCCCCTCGGCGACCAGGAAGTCCGCCAGCTTGGTCAGACTCCAGGTGGAAAACGGCAGGCCGTGCTCGGTGGGCCGGGACTTGGCGATCTTCTTGATCTCACGGCGCTCGGGCAGCGTGAAGGTCTTCGGCCGGCCGCCCTTGTACTTGGGGTAGAGAGAGTCGAAGCCATCGGTGTTGAAGTTGTGGATCACATCGCGGACCCGGTCGTCGCTGGTGAACGACACTTCGGCGATTCTCGCCACGGGCATGCCCTGGGCGGACAGCAGGACCATCTGGGCCCGCCGCCAGGTCACCACCGATCCGGTGCCCCTGCGGATGATCCGCAGCAGCCGCCGGCCCTCGTCATCGTCGATCTCCCGGACCTGTACTCGTTCTGCCACGTGAACAGCATGGCGTGTCCGCGCCGTCCGGACCGACACCCGGACGGCGCGTCACAACAGGGCGAACGTTGCCTGATGCGGCACTAGTTGACTCGTCATGGTCACAGGGTGGGGGTACGTGCTGCGCGTGGATCCGTTCCATGTCAGTACGGCTGCATACCGACCCCTTCGGCGCCTCCGCGCGCTTCCGCGGTTTTGAGCTGGATGTTCGGAGAAGGGATATTCTTGGGCCGGGGGCCGGACGAGAATCCCGGCCCGATTACGGCGGGCCGGGATTCTCTGGCATGCGCATCAGGCGGTTGCTGGTTTTAGTAGTCGCCGAAACCTCCGCCCTCGCCCCTCTCGTCGTGGTGGCGCTTGATGACGCGGAAGCTCGCGACGACTCCGTGCTTGACCTTCACTCCGTCATCCATCTTCTCGTGGTGCTTCTTCTTCTCGTGGTGCTCGCCCTTCTCCCAGTTCTCGTCCTCGTCCTTGCCGGGGCGGATGTTGCTGGCGGAGCTGTAGCGGCCGACGGTGGCGATGGGGGCACCGTTGTCGCACACGGCTCCACGGAAGACCTCAACTTCGTTGCGGCTGTCGTTGCGAATGTTGAAGCTCTTGGCGCCCAGGCCGCTGACGACGGTGATGCAGCCGTCGGGTCGGCCGGAGTATTCGCGCTCGTTGATGTGGACCCGGCCCTCCTCGTGATGGCGCTTACCCCCGTGCTCGTTGCCGCCGCGCTCGTTGCCACCGCGCTCGTTTCCTTCATTGCCCTTGCCCGTGTTGCCGCCCTCGCCACCCATGGGGGCCTGGGCAGGGAGGGCGACCGGGGCCACCTGGGCCTGGGGGGCGGGGACCGCGGAGGCGTAGGTGATACCGGTCGCGGTCAGTGCCGCGGCGGCCGCGACGGCCGTGGCGATCGCGTGGGAACGTGTCATGACCATGTTGCTTCTTCTCCTTCTCGGACTCAGAGACAGTCTCGCTGTGACATCCGGTGCATGACCGAACGTACTGACACCCCCTATTGCTGTCATATCGAGCAAATCTGGATCCCCGTTTTGATGGGCCGATCGGGTCTGAAGAGCTTCCTCATGCCGCCCGACGAGGAACTGATTCACCGTCAAAACCGCCTTGAGCATGGGTGGTTAAAAGATAATTAGCCCTTGCGGGTGATCTTCTGACGTCTAGTCACCCGCTGGCAGTGGGAAGTGTCGGCAAGTCGCTGCTTGACATGTGGCCTGCCTAGGTTCCAAGGAGGCCGAACGACGTCGCCGAAGCGGTTGCCGCCCGGGTCGCCCGCTCCCGGTTCCTCTACGAGGACGGTCACCGCTACGTCGTTCTCATGAAGGGATCCGTCCTGCGCTACCACACGGCTGACCCCGACACCATCAAAGGGCAGCTGCGCCGCCTCCTGGCCGTGACGCCGCTCGCGGGCGCTGCTCGACCAGCACGCTGCCGACTGAACGGCCTCCGCCTGCGGACCGGGGCCGCACCAGGACGCTCGCGAGCCGGCAGAGGTGCGGTGGCGGTCACGGCTTCGGACAGGGACGGTCCGTGAACGTAGGTGGTCGCGATCCATGGCGGGTCGTCGTCGGGGCCGGCGGCCACCACGGGTGCGGTGAACGCTCCGCTGACCAGCTGTTCCGGGGCGTTTCCTGGCCAAGGTCCCGCTCAGGCCCCCTCCGCGTCGCCCGTCGGCGCCTCCCACCGCTGCATGGACTCCTCGATCAGCCGGTTCGCATGGTTCCGCGCTTCGGCCAGGAACTTGGCGTAGTAGCAGAAGAGAACCCGGATGCTTTGTCCGGCTCGGCGCGCGCACTCGGCGCGGTCGGCTCCGGAGGCCAACCAGAACGAGATGCCGGCGTGGCGCAGGTCGTGGGGGCGCTTCGCCAGCTCAAAGGTGTGCGCGTCAAGGGTGAGAGCGACGTCACACGCTCGCCCCCGGGTGACGCCGTACGCCGCGGCATCGATGCAGTTCCCCTCGGCTGGGCGACGGTCACGATGATCCTCGGCGTGGTCGTGGCGACGTTGCTCGGCACTCTGTGGCTCGGCCGACGGCTCGGACTGAGCGGCGACCAGCCGCTGCTGGCGGCGACGGCTACGCGATCTGCGGCGCCTCGTCGATCGGCGCGGTCAGCAGTGTGCTCGGCCGTGAGGGGCACGACCGGAGCCAGAGCGCCGAACAGCACGGGAAGCCGGGCCGGACGGCAGGGGCGGCCGGGGCCACGGACCACTCCGCGGACGTGGCGACCTCTGTCGCTCTGGTGACGCTGTGCGGCACGCTCGCCATCACGGTGGGTGCTGCCGCTGCTGAAGCACCCCCTCGGGCTGGACCCGGTCCAGTTCGGCCGCTGGGTCGGGGCGAGCGTGCACGACGTGGGGCAGGTGGTGGCCACCGCGCAGACGGCGGGGCCCACCGCGCCCGGTGATGCGGTGCTGGTCAAGCTGATGAGGGTGGCGATGCTCGCACCGCTCGTTGCTGGGGTCTCACTGGTCGAGCGCAGGCGGCGTGCCCGGTCGGGCGATGGTCTCGCGGCCGCTCCGGTGCGCGGCCAGCGCCCCGCCGTCGTACCGCTCTTCGTGGTCGCCTTCCTGCTGATGGTGGGGCTGCGCAGCACCGGGTGGCTGCCCGGCGGCCTCTTGAACGCCGCCGACCTCGTCCAGGAGATCCTGCTCGCGGCCGCCCTGGTCGGTCTCGGAAGCGCCGTGCACCTGCCGACCCTGGCCCGCTCCGGCGCCCGTACGGCCGCCCTCGGGCCGGGCGCCTGGATCGAGGTCGCCGGGGCCTCGTACGCGGGAGTCCTGCTGACGACCTGACCCAGGGCCCACGTCGGCACCGCGCTCCTCGGCCCCGGAGCCGGTCGGCGGCGGCCCCTGTCGGCTCCGGGGTCCGGTGACGGCGGGCTACCGCGTCGGGTTCCCGGGTCCGGCCGACGGCAGTTGGATACCCCGTCTACCGCCGGGCCGGTCGGCGGAGGGGGAAGGCCCCGCTCTGACCGACCCGACCATGCCAGACGCCGGGCGGACGCAATGGATTCCGCGACGGCACCCATGTCCACGACCCCGCGGAAACTTCAGTGGCGGCCGGCGCGACCGCAGCACACCGGGCATCCGGGCGAGTACTGCGGCACCAAGTGCCGGCAGGCAGCCCACGCCGAACGCCACAAAGCCCCGCCACACCCGACACCTTCGACTTCGATCACGCCCTCTTGCGCGAGCTGGACGCCGCATGCCGGCCTCACCCAAGCCGGTCCCGTGGGACCAGCGGTCGGAGGGTTCGCAGGGCCTCTTCCGGGTCGGGGACGGAGACCGCCAGCCGACTGAAGGGCGCACTCCGGCGCAGTTCCATGCACAACACCGGTGTGTTGGCCCGTACCCACGTGAAGTCCTGTCCTTCCTGGAGCTGCCGGACACCGGCACACAGCTGTCCGGGGATGCAAGTTCCCCGATCGTGCTCACCTCGAAGCGCACGCCACCAGTCGGGCTCGACATGGATCTGGCGCAGCGCCGACACCGGAACCCGCACATTGCGGTGGCGTGCCGCCGCTTTCTCCAGCCAGGACAGGCGTACGACGATTTCGGCGCTCTTGATTACCACTCGTGCCACGACATCTCCCGTTCGATGGTGGGGGTTCTCACTGGGGTGTCGTGATGCTTCGGACCTTGCTCGAGGCTCTGCTCGTGCCACTGATTCTCTCCTCCAGTCTGACACTCCTGAGGCAGCCGTCGCGAAGCAGGAGCACCCTCGCGCCGCTCCAGGCCGTCACAACTGGCAGGCATGTTTTCGATGGATAGGGGCCCTACTCGACGAGCGGCTGGGCGGCAGAGGGGCGGCCTTCGCCGGTTGGTCCCGCGGCGGCCCACTGGGCCAGTTGTGCCCAGCCGTTTCAGCCCCCGTGAGGACGATCGCCGCAAGCACGGACTGCAGGGATCTCTGCGGTCGGTCCATGTCATCCGCACCAGCGAGGCCTACGGCCCCGAGCCTTCGGCCGACGAAGTGCGCGTCGACGCGGGCGGCCCTATGTAAGGTCCTGCCCCGACGCCGGCGGGAGAGGGAACCGGTGATGAGATGCCTTCTGATCAACGCTCGCTGTTCGTGGGTGGAGGCGGTCTGTCACTGAAAGCAGGTCTGCCCTCAGCTGCGCGAGGTGGCGCGCAGGCGCAAGCCGACAGGTGCGAGACCTTCCAAGGTGGTGACCCTGTAGCCGGGTTCCGTTCCCGGCGGCTCGCTCAGGTGGTAGCAGCGGGCGGTCTGCGCGGTCAGGAGCGTCAGCATCGCCATGGCCAGAGCGACTCCCTCGCAGCCGTGCGGGCCGGTACCGAAGGAGAGGAATACCCCGGGTTTCGTCGGCGAGCCCGAATCATCGAGCCAGCGCTTGGGCTGGAACTGGTCCGGATCGGAGTGTTCCCGTGCGTCGCGGTGGGCGGTGTAGGGGCAGATGAGCACGGTGGACCCGGCGTCGATGGTGTAGTCGGCGAGCTGAGTCTGTCGCCTGACACGCCGGGTCAGTAGCCAGCTCGGGGGGTACAGGCGGAGCACCTCGCGCACCAGTGCCTGGGTGTATTGCAGGCTGTCGAGGTGGGTGCTGGTCGTCGCGGCCGGGTCCGCGGGCAGCAAGGCGGCTTCGGCCGCGACGCGGCCCGCTGCCTGGGGGTATCGGGCCAGGTGGAGCAGAATCCATCCGGCTGCCCGGGAAGGTGTCTCGAAGGTGGCGACGGTGATTCCTGGGAGAGGGTCGAGGATGGCCTCTTCCGGCAGTAGGCCATAGCGGGAGGACGGCCGGAGCATCTGTCCCAGCACGTCGTCACCGAGCCGGCCCGATGAACGGCGTCGGCGGACGATGGGCCGCAAAGCGTCAACGAAGGCGACTTGCTGCCGTGTGCGGAACCGCCGTGCCGGTGTGGGGACCCAGCGCGGCCATACCCAGCGCGAGGGACATACGAGCACCTCCCGGGCCAGGAAGAGCTGTGCGGCAAAGGGCAGCAGGGTGGGAGCGTCTTCGGAGAAGAGGTAGCGCACGCCAACCTCTGCCAGGGCGTGCCGGACCGGGGGCAGAATCTCGACGTACTGGCCCGTGGGCCACTGGTCAGCAAATTGAGCGGTCCTGGGCGCTATCTCACCGATCCGGGCTGCAACCGCCTGCGGGCGTAGTCCGCGCATGCGGGCGGCGTGAGCGTGCGCACGCTCCTCAGGCGTCGGTGCTCGCCGCTTCAGCGGCGGGAAGAGCGGCGAGGGTGGCTTGGGGAAGTCCTGCGCGCGGTGCAGAACTGCTTCACACGGCCCGGCCGTAGCGGCTACATAGACACCCGGCTCCAGTTGCCAGACGTCCCCGCACTCAGCAGCGCCACGGCGCGCCAGCGCCAGCCGGTCGCGGCTCCAAGCCGCGAAGCTGCCTCCATGCAATCGCGGCGGCTCATTCATTCGGCCCATGGGATCGCCCCTGAACTCTCGTACCTTTCCAGGCCGAAAATCGTCGGCACCACAACCAGGAGCCTGCGGGCGCCCGGGGGCTCCCGCAGGCAATGCGGTCAGACCCGATCGTCGCCGCCTTACGTACCCCAGTCGTGTACCCCGTACGCACCGTAGTGGCGGGTGAAGGACAGCTTGCCGAGCAGCTTCGCGATCATGATGCACTCCTCTCGCCTGTCTTCAGCACCAAACGCCACATACGACATTTTGCCATACATGACACATTCGGAGCATCCGGACGGGCCAACGCCGCAGATGCAGGGGGAAAGCGCATGGAGCTGACGATCGTGGTGCAGAACCTCGGGCTCGGCGGCCTGCGTACCGGGGCGGGGAATCCGGACCATCGCTGGCCGCGGCTGGCCGGGCGCATCAACGGCGCGGCCGAGCGGGTCGGTGCCCGGCGCGTCGATACCGTTCTGTGTCAGGAAGCCGCCGACTGGGACAAGTTCGGCCACCGGCAGCTCGGGGTGGCCATGCGGGACCTGGACCTGGACGCGATGCCGATCCCGCCGTCCCGCTCCGGTATCCCGCCGGCGCACAGAGTGCCGAGCAGCAGGTCTCACCGCATCAACAACTGGCCCTTTCGTGGCGCATGCCCTCGTCCAGGTCGAACAACGACAGCTGGGCGCCGGGGTGCGGGCGTTCACACCGCACGTTGATCCGGGTGCCGGCGGGGTAGCCGTCCGGGTCGACCATGCCGGTCAGCTCGGCGACCTGCGCGCCGTGGCGCAGGGAGCCGTCCTGTTCCAGTGCGGAGTGCCGGACCCGTTCGGGCAGGGCGCGGATCGCGCGACGGACCGGCTCGGTGACGTGGTGCCCGACGCGTTTGCGGTGAGGGATGACGAGCCGGTGTTGATGTATGCGCCGTCACCGAGGACGGTCACGCCCTGGTAGATGTCGGCCAGTCCGGAGTCCCGCCATGCCTTGGCGTCCGCGATGTTGCCGGGCACCGGACGGGCTGCTGCGATCACGAGTTTGGTGTCGGCGTCGATGACGACCTGCACGTTCACGGAGAAACGATAATTGTCTGAGGAGGCGCCAACTTCCTGGCCGCGGACTGGGATCAGGGTGCCGTCCACGATCCACAGCCGTTCCACGGCGTCGGCGGGGCGGGTGGCCGGCTCGATCGCCAGGAGCAGCCGTAACGGCTGGATGACCCTGCACACGGTGATCGGCGAGCAGCAGCGTGCGCCACCTCCGGCTCAAATATCCAGCACCGCTGGAAAGTCCAGCCGCATGTGGCCCTCGCGGTCGCGCTCGGGTGCTCGGTTCTACCGGGACACTCGCCGACTCAGCCCGTGAGTACGCCGACCGCATCCCACGCCTGGAGTACAGCATCCCGCTCCTGCGGTCCGTGGGCGTCGGCGACGACCGCGGTCAGCCGTGCGAAGGACGAGAAGTCGGCGTCGCTGGCGAGCATGCCACTGGTGAGCGCGTCGTACCAGATACGGCCGGCGCCATCCCAGGCATGGGGGCCAAGCTGGGTGGCAGCGACGTAGAAAGCGTGGTTGGGGATGCCCGAGTTGATGTGCACGCCGCCATTGTCGGCGAAGGTCTGTACAAAGTCGTTCATGTGGGCAGGCTGCGGATCCTTGCCGAGCTCATCGTCGTCGTACGCGGTGCCGGGCGCCTTCATCGAGCGCAGCGCGACACCCTGCACTCCGGGGCGCAGCAGTTCCTCTCCGATCAGCCAGTTGGCTTCCTCGGTTGTCTCGCCCCTGGCGTACTGCTCGACCAGGGACCCGAA
Source organism: Streptomyces sp. NPDC001880 (assembly GCF_053594575.1). Lineage (NCBI taxonomy): Bacteria > Bacillati > Actinomycetota > Actinomycetes > Kitasatosporales > Streptomycetaceae > Streptomyces > Streptomyces sp. NPDC001880. Next base: position 28,666 of record NZ_JBSFET010000062.1, on the reverse strand, counting down.
TACGTCGGACAGGTGCTCGTTCAGAGCTCCGGACTGGCCCACGTATGTCAGGTTTGCAGTGTATTGGGTGACGCCGTGGGTGAGCTCGTGGCCGATGACGTCGGGGGACTGAGTGAAGTCGCCGAAGATGCGCCCGTCACCGTCGCCGAAGACCATCTGCTCGCCGTCCCAGAAGGCATTGTCGTAGTTCCGGCGATAGTGAACGCTGGCGTCCAGCGGGAGGCCGGCCCCGTCGATGGACAAGCGGGACAAGGTCTGCAGATAGAAGTCGAAGGTGGCTCCAAGGCCGTCGTAAGCGTGATTGACCGAAGTGTCCGGTACCTCGGCCTCACCCTCTCCGCGTATGCGTCTTCCGGGCAAATCCTGCCGGTGCTCGACGTCGCAGACGGTGCGTTCGGAGTGGTTGGGGCTGCGCGTCGGCGGGACGGCGGTCGGGCCGATCTCTGCCGTCAGCCTGCGTTGGACGCGTTGTGCCGCGTCCAACGCAAGGGTGCGGCGGGCAGGCTCGTGCACGACCGGGTCCTCAGCCCGGGCCAGCCGGTTGAGCAGATGTGGTGGCACGATCGCACACGGCGGCGTGACAACGGACCTGCGCGAGGAGCCTCGGATGTCGTCAGTCATGAGATGTGCTCCGATCGATGCTGTAGCGCACCTCATCCGCCTGCTCCCGCCTTTCGCAGGTGGTGGTACGCATGCCGACACCTGAAGTGGCGGACGAACAGCACCAACGTCGCCTGGTCCGCGACCCTTGTGTCCACATCAAGGGAGTCCCGTAAGAACAGTGCTGCCGGTGTCAGATGCTGGTGCGAGCCGTCGATGCCTGCGACGAACGTAAGGCGCTGCCCCGTGATACTGGGTACGTGACCCACTCAAGGAGGGCGACGGGATCAACTACCTGAAGAGCACGCATACCCGCCTTGAGAGGCCACGGCGCGAGGACATCTTCATGTCGAAGGTGTGCCGAGCATGGAGTTCTCTTCCTGGCGGAGAAGACGCTTCCGGTTTCAACGGGCGATCCCTTCGCGCGCGTGCTACAGCATCAGTTTCCGCCCGTCACCAGAGACCTGCAACTCAGCGTCCAGCAGCTCCGGCCGTCGCCCGTCACTACACGGCCTGGTCTCGTCGGGAGAAACGGCGTGGCGGATCTCGTGCGGGGTCCGCGCGTCGGCCCGATGTCCTTCTTCACGATTTCGTAGGTGGCCTTGGCCGGTTCGTTCTCGTCGTCGACCATGATCGCTACCTTCATGGCGGGCCCCCGGGTTCAGCACCGCGCAGCGGCCCTCGAAGGTCGTCAGCGCGTCCGATATCGGTGACGGTCAGCCAGTGTGTGACGAAGGACGAGGGGCCCCGATCCACGCGCACGTCCCACTCGATCTGCACGGTGCCGATCACCTCACGGGTCACCAGGTCGACGACCGGCCTGAAAGGGTCGGGCCACCTCGCGACTGGGGCGGCGGACCACTCATGTTTCGCGGCGCGGGCACTGGCAGCCCCGGTTGCGGAGCATTCGGGTCAGAGTAGCTTGGAATTGACGAACGCACTCTCATCCTGGAGGTAGGCCATGGCTCTCCAACTGTTGCGGCGTCGTATGCCACATGGGCTTGTCCTTCTCGGCAACGGCCGTCTGATCCGCGGCTTCAGCGGCGGCCTCTACGACGGTCACGGATATCTGTCCTGACACCGTCCACAAGTCGAAACACCGTCCACAAGTCGAACCGAGTCCGCCGCAGAATCGCTGCGGCGGGCTGATCCATGGAGGATGTACGGTGGCTGCTGACACTGATGCCCTGGTAGCCATGGAGCGGATCCTGTCACCGCATTGCCGTGTCACCCGGATGTCCGACGGAGCGCTGATTGCGGACTGGCAGCGGACCCGTTTTCTTGGAATGGCGACTGCGGACATTCAGAAGTTCGCTGACGGAAGCTCTGAGGAGTGCGCCGAACTCGTCAGCGGTCTCAACCGTGCCGGCTGTGTGCGGGCCCGCCGACAGGAGCATTCGGACATCGAGATCGGGCTTTGGCTGCGCGTTGTGCACCTGCTGATCCGAACCCTGGGGTTCGGGCGCGTCCTTCGCCTCCTGTCCTTGGCAGCCCCGGACTATGCACGTACCGACCCCGCCTCCGCGGAGGATGTCGCACGGCTGAAACGAGCGGTGCAATCGCACGGCTGCAGAAGCTGGTTCGTCAACGACGACTGCAAGACCGAGGCCGTGACGGCTTTCGTCCTGCTGCGGCGGCGCGGCCTGAAGGCCGTGCTTCACGTCGGTGTGCGCGAGCACCCGTTCGCCTTGCACGCCTGGACGTCTTCGGCCGACCTGTGCATCCCTGCCGCCGATCCACACGGGCACGCGTTCACGCCGGTTCTCTCAATCAACGGCGGAGGACAATGATATGGAAGCTCTCCGTCTCGAGTGGGCTGGGAGCACACCGAAGCTCTCGGTGGTCGGGGCCATGACGCGGCAGGGGCTCGTGACGACGGTCTCCTCACGAGCCGGCACCGCAGTGGTCGTCGGCTGGGTCGGCACGGTCCGTGACCGCGTGGCGGGTGCGCGCGGCCTCCTCGACGACTTCGGCCGGCCGGGAGCCTCACCGCGTCTGCCGACCGGCGACTACGCCGCTGTCCTGGTGTGCCGCGACCGCATCCTGCTGATACGGGACGAGCAGGCACGCATCCCCCTGTTCTTCAGGGAGTCCGGTGGCCGTGTGAGCGCGGTGAGCACCTCGGCGCTCCGCCTGGGCAGCGGAGCAGAGCTGGAACGTCGCTACTTCTGCCGGTACCTGACCGGGAACATGGCGCAACCACACTCGGAGCTCACCCCCTTCGCCGGGGTACATCGGGTCCTGGGCGGCGAGGTGGTGGAACTTTCGGTCACCGGGAAGATGCGCGGCAGGTCGCTGCGCCGCGTCCGCCAGGCGCACGACCCGCCGATGCCGACAGCAGAGAGCCTCCGCCTCGGCGGCGCCGCGAAGGATCTGCGCCTCGCGCTGGAGGCTGCTGTCGGACGCCGTATGGGCACGACGACGGCATGCCACGTCTCCGGCGGCACCGACTCCACCAGCATCGCGTTGCTCGCAGCACGCCTGCTGATTGCGGAACAGGGCCACCCGAGGGACCTTGTCCTCCTCGCCGGGCGCTTCAGCAGGGGGGAACTGGCTGGGGAGCAGCCGTACCTCCACGAGGCAATGGAGGAGATCCGCCGTCACGCACCCGCCGCCCGCCCGGTGATCGTCGACGTCGACGACGTGGCCGACTTCGACGACTTCCAGCACCACGCGGGAGACCCGGACGAGCCTCATCCACACGCCTTCCGCGCCCCGTTCTGGAGCAGGCTTCATGCCGCGGCGGCGGAACTGGGCTGTGACACCCTCGTGACTGGCTGCGGAGCCGATCCGATTGCGGACGCCAACCCGCTGCACCTGTACAGGCTGGCCCGCACAGGACAGCTCCGGCAGATGACGAAGCAGGCACGTGCCTGGGCCGCGGGCAGCGAGCGGGGCTTGTGGGACATCGTCTCCGCCTATGTCGTGCAGCCGGCTCTTCCGCTGGCAGCCGAACGGATCACAGCGCACGTCCACCGCCGCGGAACGGTGCTCGGCGGCCTCGGCAATTTCACCCGTCCCCGATGGCTGCGATCCGGATTCGCGCGGGCTCACGGCTACCATGAGGCCAGCATCGCGGAGAGCCGCTTCGTATTCGGGCGCAAGCCGGAACAGTCGCTCTACGACGCGGCCAACTACATCGCCGCTCCCGACCCACTGTCCTGGCGCCGCGCACGGCAGGACGGATTCTTCCTCTCCCACCCCTTCCTCGACCCGGAGGTCATCGCCACAATGCGCCGCCTCCCCGCCGAAGCGACGTTCCAGCCAGGCCGCCCGAAGGCGGTTCTGCGCGAGGCCATGGCGGATCTGCTCCCGCCCCGGATCCACAGCCGGGCGGTCAAGATTCCCTTCAACGAGCTCTACGCCCACGGCTTGCGAACACACGGCGACGAACTCATCGACCTCTGCCGCTCCGCGAAGCATCCACTGATCGCGGAGATGTTCGACGTCGAGATGTTGTGCCGGGCAGTGAGGGAGGCGCAGCTCGGCATAGGAGACTCCTACTCCTGGGATCGTATGAACAGCTCTCTCGCCCTCGTGGTGTGGCTGGAGCGATTGGACCAGCGCCCCGACGCGCACGATGCGGCCGTGCCGGTCATCGCTGGTCCTTGACGTTCCACAGCGTCCGCTCGATCGGGCCCGTCAGGGATGTGACGAGACCGTACCGGCGCTCCACCTCGCCGAACTCCGCTGCGGTAAGAATGCGGTCTTCCTCGCCATTTCGCGTGATGGCTTCCAACAGATGTGCGCCATGTGGGCCGAACTGCCAATAAACAGTAACGTAGCGGGGGTCCCTCGTATGCTTGTCGATCGCGTTGTTCTCCTGCACCCTGCCGCGGTAGATGACGTAGTCGAATTTCTCCTTGTCCAGCCACTGGGGCACCTTGCCGCCGCTCCAGGAGTACCCGTTCGGAACCAGCTTCTCCAGGCCGAGCCGGTCCTTGCGCGCGAAGCTCGCAGTGGAGTAGAAGGCCAATTGGTCATACGGCGTGTCGATGGGCAGTTGCAAGATCGTCTGGGTGACGATCTCCTCGCCCGCCTCGATCCAGGTTCCGGCGGCAGCCCATGGCTGGGCCGCCACCAACTCGCCGGGCTGGTGGATCTCCCGGCGGGAGAGCGGGTGTTTCTCCTCGAATTTGCCCCACTGCTCGGCATCAGCACGCCACTGCTCGCGGAGCCGGTCCTTCGCGCTCAGCGGCACCTTTTCTCCCATGGCGTGGACCTCGGTGCCGAACACGTAGAAGCCCACATCGCTGTGGTTCGCGAGACTGATGGTCACCGGTACGGCAAATGCCTTACGGTCCTGACTCAGCACAGGCTGCCCCACAGTCATCTTGACGACGGGCTTGGCTCCGCGCTGGCTCGGCTGGTAGAGGTCTTCGTAGCCGAAATTGGCCATCGCGAGAGCCGAGGAGACGATCACTGCCGCGGCCACCCGCTTCGGAGCGGGGATCACGACCGATGTCCGGTACACCGCGATGGCAGACCACGCGGAACCCACCGTGAGCAGGCCCCACAGCACCTTGAAGGCTGTGGAATCGCCGTCCGCGAGTGTCTCGAACAGGAGCAGGAAGTTGGCCAACAATGCCGCGACCGTGCCGATCAGCGCAACCATTCCCGAGTAGGGAAATCTGTTGCGGAACCAGTGGTCCAGGACCGAGACAGCGCCCAACAACGTGGTGAGTGCGACCAGAATGAGAATGACACCGGTGATACGACCCGCGTAGGTCAGGGCCCCGCGGACGTTCTCGATGCCGAGCCAACCCAGCAACAGTGCCGTCAGGAAGAGGACCAGCACGATCACTGTCGCAGCTGCGGGTGACCGCCCCGTGCTCGTCGGCCTCCGTAGCTGCCGCAGGCGCGAGCCGATGTCGGACAGGGAGGGAGTCCTCACGTGAACACCTCCTGACGCCGCAGGCCGTGCGCGATGTGCCGACGGTGACCACGACCGGACACACCCCAGCCGACCGGGAAGAGTCCCGCCGGCCGGCACGGGCGTACGCCAACAGGACCCACTGGGTGTCTCCTTCGAGTGTCACTGGGGCACTGCACGGGTGAAGCGCCGTCTGACGAGCCCCTGTCGGCTTCCGGTGGCGCGTTACCTCACTGTGGCGTCGCGTCGCGGATCCTCCTGTCCCCGCAGCGGATCCAAGAGACCTGGTGCTGCGCCGGGGGCTCGAGCACCATGGTTCCCGGTGATTCGTCGGATCACCATCCGGATGCCTCCGGACGGCCTAGATGTTCTGTTCCGGGAGGTTGTGGACGGGTGATGCAGGTCTCGGCCGAGGGATCTGGAACGGGTGAGGGCCTTTCGGGTTCGGTGTGGATTGCGGCATCCCCACCGAAGGGCCGCCTGGACATCGCGATGACACTCGTCGGCAGCCCGCGCATCATCTTCCTCGACCAGCCGACGACCGGCCTCGACCCGCGCAGCCGCCACAACACCTGGCAGATCATCGGCGAGTTGGTCTGAGGCGTCGGCGCGCCAGGCCTCCAGCGACGGCACTCGGCGCGAGCTGCGCTCGATCCTCGACCGGCCGGACGCCGCGGGCATCGAGGCGGACGAGCTGACCGTACACACCCCGGATCTCGACGATGTGTTCATCGCGCTGGCCGGTGATCTCAACCAGCCCGAGAAGGAGGCCGTCCGATGAGCTCCCTGTCCCTCCCTGTCCCTCGCCATGCGCGACTCGACCACGATGGTGCACCGCAATCTGCTGTACGCGCGGCGCTGTCTGGCGCTGACCCTGAACGCGGTCCTGACATGCCCGCCATCGAGACCCTGCGCGGCCTGCTGCTGGGCAGCGGGATCGGCCACAACGGGTGGCTCACCGTGGTCTGGTGCGTGGGTCCGGCCGTACTCGACTACTACCGGTCGAGGTCGCTGTTCAACCGCGAGACGCGGTAACCCTAGCCCGGGCTGAATCACCCGCAGCCCCGACCTTCCCGGGGCGGATTCTCCGCCCCGGGACACCCCGCGGTCGCGCAGCGCCCTCCGTCCCGCCGGCATCGGCGTCCCGTCACCACGGACGCCGCGTGCTTTACTGCGTTCTGCTTGTTATGTCAAGAAATGAGCTTCTGCCGGTGTTTGCGTCCGGCGGCCAGGCGTCGCACCCGGATCCCGGTCAGCCCCGCTTCGGGATCCCGTCCGGGACGGCCGTGCCCTGTGCGAAGCTGTACGCGGTGAACGGCGGGACGCACTACCGGGTCTGGAGCCACCTGGCGAAGCCCCAACGGAGGACGGGGACTTCCTCGCAGTGAAGTGAAAACCGGCGGGCCCCGAGGTACGGGCCGGGGAGGCCTGCGACAGTTCACCCGTTCAGTTCCGCCGGTCGTCGGCGCGGGCCTCGGCAGCGGTCTTCAGATCGTGCAGCCATTCTTCGAGGCCCCGGCGCAGGAGTTCCGTCGCGGTCGGCACGTCCGCGTCGACCTGGGCACCGGAGTGGGCTTCCTCGGTGCTCACACGGACGCCGCCCTCGACCGCGGCAAAGTTCCATACATGGACGCCGTCGATGCGTAGCCCTTGACCGATCGCGGGGCCGATCCAGCGGATGCACAAGTGGGGCATGAGCTGCTCGACAGTCGAGGTGATCTCCAGCTCGGTCGCCGAGTCGCGGGGTTGGGGGGGCCGGGATTATCCACCAGAACGCCGAGCCCTTCCGGAAGGGGCCGCGGTCGAGGCGTTCCGCGGTCTTGACCGAGTCCTGCCAAGACGGCCAGCGCGCCACGTCCGTCTGCAGTTTCCAGTCGGTGCGCAACGGCGCGTGGATCACGGTCTCGGTCCTGTGGCGAAAACGCGCGTCGGGATCGACGCCGTCCCCGGGCGGACCACGTCGTACCGCAGCGCATCGACGTCAGCAGCAAAGGCCCTGAACTGCTGCAGCGTCGCGTCGATCCCCCGCTCCCCCTGTCCGTCGTTCTGCCACACAGTGGCCCCGCCCGTGCACATCGCCCGGCACCCGGCGAAGTCGTTCACCTCCAGACAGCGCAGAATCCAAATCGTCTGCCGGTTCAGCCCGTTGAAGGTCTGGTAGCCCTCGGTGAATGGCGGCGCTCATGGGGCCAGGGCTTAGAACTACCACTTCGACCTGGCCTTCGTCCTCCAGAACGGCACCACCCCGGACATCGACGTGATCGAGGTGGAGGCGTCCACCGACGACGGTGCCACCTGGCAGCCCACGAAGCTCAAGAGCAAGAGCGACGGCAGCTACAAGGTGTCCGTGAACAACCCGGCATCGGGCTACGTGTCCCTGCGCGTCAAGGCACAGGACGCCGGCGGCAACAAGATCGAGCAGACCCTGATCAAGGCCTACGCCGTTCGCTGACCCGCGCGGGCAGCCCATTCCTGACCGCGCCTCTGGCACAGGGTACGCCCTTGTGCCAGAGGCTCCCCTTTGTACCGGCAATCAAATATCTTGCCGTTTCTCCGCGTTGCCGAGATCAGCAGCTCGAAAAGACTGGACATTTGCGAGATTTCTGACGTCCGCATCAGCTCGCTTGATGCATCACATCATCGGTGCGGCTCCAGATCAGCGAACGCGGGACCGGAGATGTCCCTTCTGACGACCGCTTTGGCGTTCCCACGCCGGGTTTCCGACCGATTGTCGTGGCGGGTTTGCGTCATGGAAGAAAGCCGCCACTGCCAAGCGGTTGCCCTCGGTCGGCGCAGACCCCGAAAGTATCTGCCGAATGAATGCAGCAAGTACTTCTTTCTCGCGATGAGTAGGAGACGCTCATGCATCCCCCGCACCACTTTCACGGCGAACCCGAAACAACGGCATCTCGGAAGGTCTTGCGATGAGGCGTCTCAGGCGACGGTTGGTCACCGCGGCCGTCGGCATGACCGTCCTCGGGACGGTCATGGCAAGCACCGCGGCGAACGCCTCCAACCCGACTCCGGCTCCGTCTGCCCCTACTTCCCTCAATCTGCCGGCTTCGGTCAGCGACAGCATTCTCCAGGCTGCCGCCGGAAATCGGGCGAACCTGTCGCTGACGCTGGTCACCGGCGACAAGGTACAGATCGGCCTCACCAAGGACCGGAAGCCGGTCGTCCGTGAGATCGTGCCCGCGGCGCGGCCCGGGAACGAGTCGGTTCTCTTTCACACCGTCACCAGGAACGACCAGGTCTACGTCGTTCCGGAAGACGCGTTGTCGCTGCTCCGTGCCGACGCGCTGGACTGGGAGCTCTTCAACCTCGCCAAGCTGGCCGATTGGGCGGCCGAGGGCAGGACCGGCGAGGTCCCGGTGATCGCCACGTACACCGGCAAGACCAGCGCCCGGACGGCGACAGCCCCCACCGGTACGACCGCCAAGGCCGTGCTGCCGAGCATCAACGGCCGCTCGATGACCATCAAGGGCAACGGTCAGTGGTGGCGAGAGGTACGGAAGAAGAACACCGGCAAGTCCGCCTCCCTGGCGACCGGCCCGCTGGCCGGGGTGGGGAAGGTGTGGCTGGACGAGCTGACGAAGCTGCAGCTCGAGCAGTCCGTACCGCAGATCGGCGCGCCCGCCGCCTGGGAGCGCGGATACGACGGTTCGAACGTGAAGGTCGCGGTGCTGGACAGTGGCATCGATGCCACCCACCCCGATCTCGCCGGCCGGATCGCCGAGGCGGTCGACTTCACCAACAGCCCGAGCGGTACGGTGGACCAACACGGACACGGTACCCATGTGGCGTCCACGATCGCCGGCACCGGACAGGCCTCCGACGGGCTGCGTCGCGGTGTGGCGCCCGGTGCGAAGCTCTCCATCGGCAGAGTCTGCGGTCCGGACGGCTCGTGCGCCGGCTCCGCGGTCATCGCCGGCATGGAGTGGGCCGCCAAGTCCGGTGCCGACGTGGTGAACATGAGCCTCGGCGGCGCGCCCTCCGACGGGAAGGACCTACTGAGCACAACGGTCAACACGCTCAGCCGCACCTACGGCACCCTGTTCGTCATTTCCGCGGGCAACGCCGGCCCGGATGCCGAGACGGTCGGGGCGCCAGGTGCCGCCGACGAGGCGCTGACGGTCGCGGCCGTGGACAAGAGTGACCAGATGGCCCGCTTCTCCAGCCGCGGACCCCGCGTCGGGGACGGCGCGGTCAAGCCGGACATCTCGGCGCCGGGCGTCGCCATCGTCGCGGCCCGCGCCAAGGGAACCGGGATGGGCAAGCCCGTGGACGATTACTACACGTCCGCCAGCGGCACCTCCATGGCCTCGCCCCATATGGCCGGTGCCGCGGCGATCATCGCCCAGCAGCACCCGGACTTCACCGGGCGGCAGATCAAGTCGCTGCTGATGGCGACCTCCAAGGACCTCGGGCACGACCTGTTCGCGCAGGGCGCCGGCCGGGTGGACGTGGCCCGCGCGGTCGATCCGAAGATCATCCCCGACGGAAGCCTGAGCTTCGGCCGAGCCGAATACCCGCACTCGCCGGTGTCCAGGACGGTCACCTACAGCAACTGGACCGACGAGCCGATCACTCTTACGCTTTCCGCCTCGGCTTCCTACGCGGGCAAGCCCGCAGTGGAGGGGCTGTTCACCCTCAGCGACGACCAGGTCACCGTGCCCGCCAAGGGCTCGGCCGATGTGACGGTGACCATGGACGGCAGGGTGGTGGACAGTTCCGGGCAGTACGGCGCATACACCGGCGCCCTGACCGCCAAGGACAGCGCGGGGACACTGCTCGGATCATCGCGGATCTCGACCTATGTGGAGCCGATCCGCCACAACCTGAACATCAAGGTCATTCCTCCGGCCGGCGCCACCGATGTCTCGTACGGCAGCGCGATAATCGTCCCGGTCGACGAGGACAAGCTGGGCCTGTACGAAAAGCCGCTGACGGTACCGGGCGGCGAGACGATCAAGGCACGGGTTTTCGGCGGCACTGTCACGGCGGCCCTCGGGGTGACGTGGCGGGACGCGGCCGGCGACCTGAACATGGCCGCACCGATGGTGCCGGAGGTGGAGGTCACCGGGGCGACCACAGTGGAGCTGGACCTTCGGAAGGTCAAGCCCATCAAGGTGAACACCCCGGAGCGGACCGAGACATACACGGCAGCCTTCAAGACCCAGCGGAACTCCGTGGACGGAGGCTGGGGGATCACGGCGTCGTTGGGCACCGAATACGGTCCCAGTGAGCCGAACTGGTGGGCACTGCCGACCGCCGGCGAGGTCAGCCTCGGCACGCTCGACTTCTTCAGCCGGCATGTCCTGGTACCGCCGTCGGTGACGATGAAGGTCAGGGGGCACGGCGACTCGTTCGACCTGGACGCCCGCTACGCGACACCGGACACCACCATCAACGGCGGGGGCCAGAGGTGGACGAAGGACGGGAAGCCCGTATCCACCCTCGTGCGGTCGGCGATTCCCCGACTGCCCATCAACGGGAAGAAGCCCGTCGTCTACGCGGGCACCGGCTCGGCCGAGGAACTCGCCAAGGTCGATACCAAGGGTGCGCTGGTGCTGCTGAAGCCGACCGACATCTGCGAGACGACCTGCGACTTCACCGCACTGCGTGAGCGAGTGGCGGCGGCTGCCGCCGAGGGCGCGGTCGGGGTGCTGGTGACCGGCGAAACCGATCGGGTCGCCCTGCTGAAGTACGAGTCGTTCCGGCAGTACAGGTGCGAGAACGGCCCCGACAGCTGCCCGCCGGTCGCCCCCTACGCAGCGCTGCCGATCGTGACCGTACCCCCGGCCCAGGCCGCCACGCTGATCCGGCGGATCGAGGGCGGAGCGAAGTCCGGCGTACAGATCGAACTCGGCGGCAGTCGCGAAGTGTCCAAGGCCTACGCTCTGGCCTTCGACTCCCCCGGTCGGGTTCCCGGCAACCTGCCGTACCAGGTCCAGTCCGAGGATCTCGACCGCGTCGATCACCGCTTCCACGCCGACAAGCCCGGCGCGATTCCCCACTTCAGCTGGAACCGGATGACGAAGTCCGGCCCGGTGACAGAGGAAGGCATGCTGCCCAAGCCGGACAGTCAGCGGCAGTTCACCACGTTGGTCGGGCCGCGGAACGACAACGCGATCGACCGCTTCGAGATGTCCGTCAGGGACTATCTCGCGCCGTCCGTGGCAAGTCCGTCTGGCCCGAGCGAAACTCAGGACCTGGTGCTCGGCAAGAAGAACACGATCGACTGGAACGAGGGTCCGTCGCTTCCCGGCGCGGTACCCCAGGTCCGTACCAAGTCGGGCTTCACCGCCGACACCGGCCTGCCGTGTGCCGGCTGCCGAGAGGGCGACCGCTTCTGGCCCACCCTGTACCAGACCAGCGGCGGGGGCGGTCGCCAGGCCATGATGGGCATGCTCAACGACACGGGTATCGCCCATTTGATCTACGGGATCCAGGCCTGTGAGCCCCCCGCCTGCAAGGTAGGCCTCTTCGACGACGCCGGCCACGAACTCCAGCAAAAGCTCAACCCGGTCGAGTTCGCCTTCCAGCTCGGCGAGCCCGGCAACGCGTCGGACCTGGCGTCGAGGAGCGGGCGGTGATGACCGAAATGGGAAAGGAGACCGCTCCGATGAACGCGGCCGCGCCATCGAGATGGCGCCGGAAGGTGAACCTGGCGGCGTCGGCAGCCGTAGCAGTGCTCGCGCTGGCGGGGTGCAAGGCCGACGTCATCTCGTACGACCTGCCTGCGGAATCGGCCCGCTACACGTTCCAGACGGAGACCAACGGCGCCAAGACCATGTGGGAGTACACCTCCGACCGGCCGGCCAAGTCCGACACGCCGACGTCACAGCCGTGCATCGCGGACGTCGTCGTCAAGGATCCCGGTGCGTGCCGTCCCGAGCCGTTGATCTTCCTGCGGTACGACCTGGGCCTTGGGCTGGACAACACCGCCAAGGCCAACGGGCTGCACCCCATCACCGTCACCGGCTACTACCAGGATCGGCTCAGCACGCCACCGACCGTGACCGAGTTGCGGGCGGAGGCCAGCTTCGACGGTGGCAAGACCTGGAAGTCGGTGAGCACCAAGGCCGATGGGAAGAACACCTTCACCGCGCGCATCAAGCACCCGAAGCGTGACAAGGCACCCGAAGGAGTCGCACTGCGGATCACCGCGACCGACAGTGCGGGGAACAAGGTGAAGCAGACCATGCCCAAGGCGTACAGGCTGCGCTGAGGTGAACCGATGAAGCGGTAGACCGACCCGGAGGGGTCACGGCCGGGGCGAGACGTGAGGTTCGCTCCGGCCGTCTCTCGCGTTTCCGGCGAGCCCTCGCCGGATGCGGACGAGGGCAACGATCGCAGAACGTCTGCGATCAACTGCTCTGCACACACCGCTTGATCAGGCCGTTGGGCCGGTGCCGCTTGTACCGGCCCACGGCACACCACGGTCCGCATTCCGGTGCCCTCTCCCCCTGATGACACATCGAGGGCGGCTGGCACCTCCATGACACGAACGCCAGGCCGAAGTTCCGAAGGACAGACGGAGAAGCATCATGCTGTCAGACGTGCTGGGACTCACCCCCGAAGAGGCAGACGCCTACCGGACCCTGGTCTCGGTAGCCTCCGCCACTCCCGCCGAACTCGCCGAGCTCGTCGGCTGCGACGCCCGCGAGGTGGTGCGCGTCCTCAGCAGGCTCGAAGGCCAGGGGCTCGCCGCGCGCAGCCTCGGCAACACCGCTCGGTTCGTCGCGTCCCCACCGGCGGCGGCGCTGCGGGCTTTCCTGGTGCAGCGACAGAACGAACTCAAACTGGCGGAACTCGAACTCGACACCCTCGACGAAACCTACCGCGCGGCCACCCTCGGGCGCGGCGTCGCGGAAGTCGTCGACGTGATCCATGGCACCGAGGCCATCCGCGAACGCGTCGGGCACATACAGCTCGGCGCACGGAAAGAGATCATGAACTTCGCCAAGGCGCCGCTCTTTTCACCCGGCAACATGACCGACGACACGGTCATCGAACGCGGCATCCGTTACCGCGTGATAGTCGAACACGCGTTGTTCGACGGGGGAGGCCCGTCGTTCGGCGAGATCGCCCAGGCGCAGGCATCAGGAGAAGAGGTCCGGATCGCCGACACGGTGCCGCTGAAACTCTTCATCGTGGACCGTGAGTTGGCCATTGTTCCACTCCTGGGTTCGGCCAACGCCGCAAAGGCGGGAGCCCTGCTCGTACACGAGAGCAGTCTGCTCGACGCGCTGATCGCACTGTTCGAGTCCGAATGGGAGAAGGCAACACAGTTCGTAACTTCCGCAGGTGCCTTGCAGAACGCGCCCGCCATCGACGATCTGGATGCACAGGTCCTCAGCCTGTCGCTGACCGGCCTGACCGACCAGGCGATCGCCACCCAACTGCGCACCTCCCTGCGGACGGTGCAGCGCCGGATTCGGCACCTCATGGACATCGCGAAAGTGCACAATCGCATGCAGTTGGGTTTCCATGCGGCACGGGCGGGATGGCTCGAAGCCGAGCAGAACGGCAGTGGAAGGACATCCTGTCTCCGGGCCGTACCACCGGCGTCGGCCACGACCGCTCGGAGATCCGCCGGATAGCCGTGATGGTGGCTGTGGGGCCTGCCCCTGGAGGACCGGGTGCCGCTCGTCGCGGCGTATGGTCGTCGTGGTCGGCCGACCACTACCCGGCAACCGCAGCGGCTGCAGGCATGGTCGGCAACCGGCCCGAAGGGCGCTGTCGGCAGCACGATGCCCATACGGACGGCGGGCATCCCGGCACCGGCCTGGTGCATCCGCACCGCCGCGCGAGATCCACGCTCGACTGCGACAGCGGAGACTTCATTGACAGCCGCCTTCCTGGGCCGGCGGTCTTGGCGGCTGCGGCACTCCCGGCAACGTGTCGACGAAAGGCATCGAGCCCTCTGCGGAGGACATCGGGCTCCTCCAGCTCGCCGACCGGTCGTGAATGCCACTCCAGCCAGTCGCCCTTGTCGTTGGTGTGGCTCTCAGTCGGCTACCGGCCGCAGGCAAACGGGCAGCGCGACGTGTCCATTGCCGATCAGGGTGGGCAGGGGCTGCAGTTCCTCGGCGGGTACAGCGAGTTGGGCGTCGGGAAAGCGCGTGAACAGCTGCCGCAGGGCGGCGGCGACTTCGAGGCGGGCGAGGGGGCACCGAGACAGAAGTGGACGCTCGGGAGGTTCACCCGGTGGGTGTCGGCCGGTGGTGCGCCAGGGCCCGCGCCACCAGGGCGGCGGGCTCGGGGCGTGCCTGCAACGCCTTCAGGATCAGCAGCCACCACCGGTGCAGCCGGTCGGAGAGGTCCTCGTGCTCCGTCATCTCCTCGGTGAGGTCGTACAGCCCGAAGAACGCGCACACCAGGGTCTTGGCGGTGCCCGACGGCTCGACTTCGTCGGCCAGTTCGCCCTCGGCACGCGCCTCGGCCAGAAGGCGCGTGACGGCGGCCGTCCAGACGGCGAAGGGCGTGGGTATGGCGACATCGATGGTGCGGCGCTCAGCCCACAGACGCGCCCAGGCCCGGGCCATGACATCGTCGCGCAGCGCCTTGGCGACATCGAAGCTGAGAGCTACCAGCTTCTCCAGCGGCGGGATCCCGGGGGCGGCATACCGGTCGGCCAACGACGTCCAGGCTGCGAACTGTTCGCGTACGACCGCCAATGCCAGCTTCTCCTTGCTGGAGTAGTGGAAGTAAACGGCCCCGCTGGTGCGCCCCGAAAGGTCGCTGATCTCATTGATGCTCGTACGTGCGTACCCTCGTTCAACGAAAAGGTGTGCTGCGGCTTCCAGTAGAGACCTTCGGGTCGCGCGCGCCCTGTCCTGCATGTGTGTTCCACCTTCGTTCGTCAGTTCTCATTTTCCTGATCCGGAAAGTCGTGCGCCGCGGCGCACTGACGGCGCTCCGCACCATTAATGCGTGGAGATTATTATTGTTCTTGAGTCGTGCGTGAGTCCGGCCCCTCGCGGAGATCCCCCCTGCACCGGTGCTGTCGAGTGCGGTCATCGACCTCCAGAGGCCTGGCACGCGAGTCCAAGTCCCCCTGTTTGCAACAGAGTTGAATGGACGAGGGGTCTCATTCACTCGTCGCGAGTCGTTGTGATTCCTTCGCGAGTACCTGGAAATGGGCGTGCAGTCAAACACTCGAAATGATGATTGCGCCTTCTCGGTCCGGAAATTAACGTAGTCATCACGATGTTTCTGGGGTCATCCGGAGCAGATCGGACGATGTCCATCGCTGGACGACCCGGAGGCGAAGCATCGGCCTTAACGCGCGGTCGAGCGGGGCTCGTTCGACAGCGCACCTTCTGCGGCCGAGCGGGCCTCTCCGCAGCCCCTGCTTCTTACTGCGAGCACTGATGACGCGGGGTGGCGCGCTCTTCGAGAACGGCAGGCAAATGACACCTCGTCACATCTTCACCTGGTCCCCGGCTGCCATCGTCTTCGACTGTGACGGAACCCTGATGGATACCGAACGGCACTGGCAGGACGCGCGCAGCCGGGTCTTCGGAGAGTTCGGGCTGAAGCCCCGCCCGGGCTTCGCCGAACGGGCCAAGGGCGTGCACTACACCGATTGCGGCAGCCTCATGGCCAGAGAGACTGGCAAGCCGCGACTGGCCGACGACATGACGCATGCGCTCCTGAGACACTTCATGGCGCTCGTTGCCGAAGACCCCGTGACCCTGCCGGGTGCGGCGGCACTGGTCCGCCTCGCTGCCCGCCATATCCCGCTCGCGGTCGCCAGCAACTGCCCGCTGGACGTCGTCGAGTCCAGCCTCGCCCGGGTCGGTCTGCTCAGCTGCTTCGCCCATGTCGTCGTCGCGGGCGACGGACTGCTGCCGAAGCCGCATCCGGATGTCTACGCCACCGCGGTCCGTCTGTGCGGCGTGCGGCCGGAGGACGCGATGGCAGTGGAGGACTCGATCACCGGCGTCGAGTCGGCCAGGAGAGCAGGCATGCGCGTACTCGGCGTGGGACCTCGACCGACCGAAGACGGGGCTGACCAGGCCGACCTGTGGCTGCGCACTCTGGCTGATCCGGCGCTTCAGGCGTGGGCCCAGGGCTGGGCGGACGGGACCATCTGATCCGCCCCAGTCCGCCCTGAGCCGTCGCTTCGTGATCCGTCAGCCGCACTATGACACCAGCGGGTGAATGGTCTCGGAGCATGACCACGATCACTCCGCTGGCGCGCGGGCGTACTCCACTGATCGAGTGACTTCGGGTGGTTGCGGCCGCGTGTGCCACCGCGCCACCGTCGATAGGCACGCGGCTGTCGCTCCGCCGCCTCACAGCCGCGATGCCCCGCCTGTCGACACCGCCCACGCCCCCGGCGCAACTCCTCCCGGATCAGGGACGAACCACTCGCATGCAGTACCTCCCCGGACGCATGCGCAGTTCATCGCCGCCCCGCCGGGGGGCTTCGTGGGCGAGGAGTGAACCAGGAGAGCTACTGCCATACCACTGCGGCCGAGTTCGAGTGGCAGCCCGATGGTGGTCGGCTAAGACTGAATCAGCGGTTTGGGATCGGGACAGGTGATCCCGACCTCGTGTACTTCCGGACCACTCGCTCCGGCCATCGAAAAGCGAGTACGGGGCGCCGACCTCAATGGCGGCGACGCTTAAAAGTTCCTCAAGGAGCTCGCATGGAGGAGAAATCCCTCGACGTCTTGACGCCCGGGCCGGATGAATCCGCAATCGGTACAGGCAAGTACACCGGCCCCGAGACCAGCATCGAGAAGAATCTCGCCGAGGTGCTGGCTGACGTCATGTGCGTCGAACGGGTGTCGATCGACGGCCATTTCTTCGATGATCTGGGCGCCAACTCATTGGTAATGGCCCATTTCTGCGCACGAGTCAGGAAGCGGGATGACCTTCCCTCGGCGTCCATGAAGGACATCTACCGGCACCCGACGATCCGCAGCCTGGCGACGGGGCTCGCGAGTGCCGCGCCCGTCGAGCCGTCGCTCCCGGCGCCGGCCGAGGTGGTGACCCCGGTCAGCACGGTGCGGTACGCCGTCTGCGGAACCCTCCAGTTCCTGCTGTTCCTGGGTTACTCCTTCCTCGCCGGACTCGTTGCCGACCGAGGCTATGCCTGGGTCTCCGCCGGGTCGGGTGTGATCGATGTCTACCTGCGGTCCTTCGTCTTCGGGGGCATCGTCTTCGTCGGTCTGTGCACCTTCCCCATCGCGGCCAAATGGCTCCTCATCGGCCGGTGGAAATCGTGCGAGTTCCCGGTCTGGGGTCTGACCTATCTGCGCTTCTGGACCGTCAAAGTGCTGATCCACGCCAACCCGATGATCCTCTTCGTCGGCAATCCCTTGTACGTGCTGTACCTGCGAGCGCTGGGCGCACGGATCGGCAAGGGGGTCACGATCCTCTCCCGCAGCGTCCCGGTCTGCACCGACCTGCTCACAGTCGGCGCCGGCACGGTGATCCGCAAGGACTCGTTCTTCCGCTGCTACCGGGCGCACGCCGGCCGTATCCAGACCGGCCGGGTCACCCTCGGCCGGGACGTGTTCATCGGCGAGATGACCGTGATCGACATCGACACGTCGATGGGCGACGGGGCTCAACTAGGCCACACCTCCACGCTGTACAGCGGCCAGGCGGTCCCGGACGGTCAGTGCTGGCACGGGTCCCCGGCACAGCTCACGCAGCACGACTACCTGAGGGTCGGGCCGGCCGCATGCGGCACGCTGCGCCGGGCCGGGTTCGGTCTCATCACCGTGCTTCAGTTGCTCTTCCTCTACGTGCCACTGACTGTCGGGGGCGCGTACATGCTGGTATCCCTGGTCCCGGCACTGCACGACCGGCTGGGGCCCGGCACGGCGGGGCTCACATCGCCGGATCTCCTCATCGACGCGCTGGTCCTGTCCTTGCTGTTGTTCTTCGGTCTCCTCGTCGTGGGCCTGGCCGTGATGCTCACCGTTCCGCGCCTGCTGAACCTGGTCGTCCAGCCGGACAAGGTATATCCGCTGTACGGGTTTCATTACTCGGTGCACCGGGCGATCGGGCGCATGACCAACATCAAGTTCTTCGCATGGCTGTTCGGCGACAGCTCCTACATCGTCCACTACTTGCGCAGCATCGGATACGACTTGTCCCGGGTCGAGCAGACCGGGTCGAACTTCGGAACCGAAGTGCAGCACGAGACCCCGTTCCTGTGCTCGGTCGGGAGCGGGACGATGGTCGCCGACGGGCTCTCCGTCATCAACGCCGACTATTCGAGCACGTCCTTCCGGGTGTCCCGGGCCTCGATCGGGTCATACAACTTCCTCGGGAACAACATCGCCTACCCCTCCGGGGCCAGGACGGGCGCGAACTGTCTCCTCGCGACGAAGGTGATGGTTCCGCTCGAAGGCGAGGTGCGAGAAGGGGTGGGGCTGCTCGGCTCGCCGTGCTTCGAGATTCCCCGGTCGGTCGAGCGCGATTCCCGGTTCGACCATCTGCGCACCGGCGACGAATTGCACCGCAGACTCGCTGCGAAGAACCGCTACAACATCCGCTCGATGGTCTTCTTCCTGCTCGTGCGGTGGCTGCACTTCTTCGTGCTCACGATGTTCGGCCTGGCGAACGCCGAGCTGTACGACTCCTACGGACATGTGCTGATCGCCGCGTTCCTGGTGTTCAGCCTCGGGTTCACCGCTGTCTACTTCGTACTGGTGGAGCGCGGCATCGCGGCATTCCGCTCGCTGCAACCGAGGGTGTGCTCCATCTACGACCCCTACTTCTGGTGGCACGAGCGCCTCTGGAAGGTGCCCGACAATTACCTCGACGTCTTCAACGGCACCCCGTTCAAGAACGTGATCTGGCGGATGCTGGGGGTTCGGATCGGCAGCAGGGTCTTCGACGACGGCTGCTACGTGACGGAGCGGACACTCACCACCATCGGGAACGACTGCACGCTCAATGCGGGAAGCAAGATCCAGTGCCACTCGCAGGAGGACGGCACCTTCAAATCCGATCGCAGCACTCTCGAAGCCGGCTGCACCATCGGTGTGGGAGCCCATGTCCATTACGGCGTGACGATGGGCACCGGCGCTGTGCTCGCGCCCGACTCCTTCCTCATGAAAGGCGAAGAGGTCCCCGAGTACGCGCGCTGGGGAGGGAACCCCGCCACGGAGATGCGAGACGCCCCGGATCAGCCCGCGGCGCTGACGCGGAAGGGATAGCAGCTCCGCCCGCGTCTGCGCGGAACAGCACGGTAGCGAACACGAATGGAGAGGGACGGCCAGATGGGAATGCAAGTGCAGGCCGACCGGGACTTCTGGCGCGATGTGCTCGTCGCCGGTGGATTCACCGAAATCCCGCGGTGGACGCTCAATCCGGTGAAGGGCCTCGGCGAACACGAGGCGACGATCCCGGACGACGTCGTGGCGGCCCTGGGCCGGCTGGCCAAGGACCTGGCGGTGCCGCTCGACTCGGTGCTGCTGGCAGCGCACGCCAAGGTGATCGCCGCGCTGTCCGGCGAGCACGAGGTCGCGACCGGATATGTCGGTGCGGAGGGCGGCCGGCCGCTGCCCTGCCGGCTGACGGCCGAGCCCGACTCGTGGCGGACGCTGCTGCTGGACGCCCATCGAGTCGCGTCGGATGTGCTGTCGCACAAGGACTTCCCGGTCGATGAGCTCAGGCGCGAACTGGGCCTGGCCGAGCCGTCCATCGAGGTCGTGTTCGATCCGCATGGCGTGGGCGGCGAATTCGCCGGCAACACCGTGCTGTGGGTGGGGTTCTCGCAGCGCGGCGGCCACCTTGTGCTGCGGCTGCGCTATCGGACCGACTCGCTCGACGAGGACTGCGCCGTCAGGATCGCCGGATACCACCTCACCGCACTCGCGCTGATCGCCGCCGATCCGGACGCCGAGCACGGGCGGCAGAGCCTGCTCTCCGCCGAGGAACTCCACTTCCAGCTCGAAGAACTCGCCGGTCCACGCCGGGAGCTTCCGGACCACCGGTTCCACGAGCTCTTCGAGCAGCGGGTGGCGGCAAACCCGGATGCCGTAGCCGCGGTGCACGGGGAGGAGCGGCTGACGTACCGAGAACTCAACGCACGCGCCAACCGGGTGGGACGAGCCCTGCTGGCGCGGGGGCTGCGCCCCGAGGGTGTCGTAGCGGTGGTGACCGAGCGCAACCTGGACTGGATGGTCGCCGTCCTCGCGGTCTTCAAGGCAGGCGGCGTGTACCTGCCCATCGAACCGCATTTCCCGGCCGACCGCCTCGTGACCATGCTCTCCCGTGCCGCATGCGGGCTCGTGCTCACCGAACCCGGCAGCACCGCCACGCTCGACCAGGCCCTCGGCTCACTGCCCGGGGTCCGCAGGCTGTTCGTCGGCTCAGCCTACGAGGAAGACCATGCCGACGACGATCTGGGTCTCCACGTGGCACCGGACCAGCTCGCCTACATCTACTTCACCTCCGGCTCCACAGGTGAGCCCAAGGGTGCGATGTGCGAGCACGCGGGCATGCTGAACCACCTCTACGCCAAGATCGACGACCTGGAGATCGGCGAGGGACAGGTGGTCGCCCAGACCGCGCCCCAATGCTTCGACATCTCGCTGTGGCAGTTGGTGTCCGGGCTCCTGGTCGGGGGGCGGACCCTGCTGGTGGAGCAGGAAGTGATCCTGAACATCCAGCGGTTCGTCGACAAGATCGTCGACGGCCGGGTCGCCGTCCTCCAGGTCGTACCCTCCTACCTGGACGTGGTCGTGTCCTGGCTGAACCAGCACCCCCGCGAGCTGCCGGACCTGCAGTGCGTGTCGGTCACCGGAGAGGCGCTGAAGAACGAACTCGTGCAGCGCTGGTTCGCCGCCCAGCCCGGGATCAAGCTGGTCAACGCCTACGGGCTGACCGAGACCTCGGACGACACCAACCACGAGGTCATGGACCGGGCGCCCGACGGAGACCGGGTCCTGCTGGGGCCCGCGGTCAACAACGTGCACGTCTACGTCGTCGACGAGCACCTGATCCCGGTGCCGCTCGGAGCCCCCGGTCTGATCGTCTTCTCCGGCATCTGCGTCGGCCGCGGATACATCAACGACCCCGAACGCACCAGGCAGGCCTACCTGGCCGATCCGCACCGTGAGTGCGCCCGGCTCTACCGGGGAGGCGACTACGGCCGCTGGACGCCCGGAGGAAAGCTGGAGTTCCTCGGCCGCCGCGACACCCAGGTGAAGATCCGTGGCTTCCGGATCGAGATGGGCGAGATCGAGAACACCCTGCTGCAGGTACCCGGTGTTCGCGACGGTGCGGTCGTGGTCGCCGAGCGGGCCGACCAGAGCAAGCACCTGGTGGCGTTCTACTCCGGCCGGCAGCCGCTCCAGGTCGACGTCCTGCAGGAACGGCTCGGTGAGTCGCTGCCCGCGTACATGGTCCCGTCGGCCTTTCACTGGCGGGAGGCCCTGCCGCTGACGGCCAACAGCAAAATCGACAGAAGGAGCCTGCAGGCACTCGCCGGAGAACTCGATGTCGTCCAAGACGACTTCCGCGAGCCGGACACGCCGACCGAAAAGCGGGTGGCGGCCGCCTGGGCGAAGGTGCTCGGCATCCCGCAGAACCGGATCGGACGACGGGACCACTTCTTCGACCGGGGTGGCACGTCGCTGTCGGCGGTGAAGCTGGCCATCGTCCTGGACCGTGCGGTGTCCCTCAAGGACGTCACCCGTCACCCGGTCCTCGCCGATCTGGCCGGGCTGGTCGACGGCAGGTCCGAGCGGCGCGCCGGGCTGCTTCAGCCGCTGGCGGAATCGGACGGCGCGCAGACCTCGGCCCTGGTGTGCTTCCCCTACGCCGGCGGCAACGCGGTGAACTTCCAGCCGATGGCCAGGGCGCTGCCGGACGGCGGACCGGCGGTCTACGCCGTCGAGCTGCCCGGTCACGACATGGCCGCCGAGAACGAGCCGCTCGCGCCGATGACACAGGTGGTCGAGCAGGTCGTCGACGAGATCACCGGGCGTGGTCTGACCAGCGTCCTGCTGTGGGGCCACTCCTCGGGCGCCGCGTTGGCCCTGGAGACAGCCGGCAAGCTGCGGGAGCGGGGAGTGGACGTGCAACGGGTGTTCCTCGGCGCACAACTGCTCGGTGACGCCGAGGACCGGCGCGCCACCATCGCCGAGCTGACCGGGCGGAGCAACGCCGATATCGCCGCGAACCTGAGCACGGACGGCGGCTGCACCGCGCTCGGTGAGCTGGGTGCGCAGCACACCGAACACGTCGGAGCCGCCTACCGGCACGACTGCGTGTCCGCTCACCGCTACTTCGCCGACGCCCTGGAGCACCCGCCCGCGCAGAAGCTGTCCGCGCCGGTCACCGTGGTCGTTGCCGCGGACGACCCGAACACGGCGGAGTACCCGCGCCGGTACCGCGACTGGCAGCTTCTGGCCGGACAGGTCGACCTGCACGAGATCGCCGACGGCGGCCACTACTTCCTGCGTACCCGTCCGGCCGAGGCCGCGAAGGCCGTACTGCAGGCCACCGAAATGTTCGCTTCTTCCTGACTCTCAGCTGAAAGGAGATCGAGATGTCGTCCACATCCACGGCGTCGCTGGTCGACGTGGAACTGGAACCCGGCAAGCCCCCACGGCTACGGGCCGAGGTCACCGGCGACGCGCCGGCCTGGGCGGCCGAGCACCGGGACGCGCTGCGCGCAGTCGTCGCCGAGCACGGTTCGGTCCTGGTCCGCGGCCTCGGACTGCGTGACGCCGCCGGGACCGGAGCCGTCTTCTCGAAGCTGGCCACCGGTCTGATGGCCGAGCGGGAGGCCTTCGCACCCCGGCAGACCTACTCCGACGGGGTGTACTCCTCATCGAAGTGGCCGCCGAACCAGCCCATGTGCATGCACCACGAACTGAGCTACACGCTTGAGTTCCCCGGCCTGATGATGTTCGCCTGTCTCAGCGCGCCCACCGGCGGCGGGGCGACCGCGGTGGCCGACTCGCCGACCGTGCTCGACGCACTGCCCAGCGAACTGACCGAGCGGTTCGAACGCGAGGGCTGGCTGCTCACCCGCAGCTACAACGACGAGATCGGCGCGTCGGTCGCCGAGGCCTTCGGCACCGAGGACCGGGCCGCCGTCGAGCGCTACTGCCGCGCCAACGCGATCACGTTCGAGTGGCAGCCCGACGGTGGACTGCGCACCAGACAGCGCCGCAGCGCCGTGGTGCGCCACCCGGTCACCGGCCGACGCTGCTGGTTCAACCAGATCGCGTTCCTCAACGAGTGGACGATGGCCCCCGAGGTGCACGAGTACCTGGTGGACGTCTACGGCGCCGACGGGCTGCCGTTCAATACCCGATTCGGCAACGGCGACCCGATCGGCGAGGACGTCGTGCAACTGCTCAACAGCGTCTACGAGGCGAACACCGTTCGCGAACCGTGGCAGGCCGGCGACCTGATGGTCGTCGACAACGTCCGCACCGCGCACAGCAGGGAGCCCTTCGAGGGACCACGCGAGGTGCTTGTCGCCATGGCCGAACCGGTGCGTCTGGACGACTGCTCGCCGACCGTCGAGGTGACTGCGCGATGACCACCATCGATTCCGCCGCGCCGAAGCCCGCAAGGGTGGCACCGACCACCGTGCCACCGTTCGCGGTGATCTCCGGTGCCCAGGTCCAGCGCACACTGCACGGATGCGAGAAACGGATCACGGAGCTGGTCGAGGCCACCTACCGGGTGCACGGCGCCGGTGATTCGGTGAACCCGCCGTCGTACTTCCTGCGCTTCCCCGACCGCCCGTCCTCCCGGATCATCGCGCTGCCCGCCTCGATCGGCGGGAAGACACGGGTGGACGGCCTGAAGTGGATCTCCAGCTTCCCGGAGAACGTGACGGCCGGCATCCCCAGGGCATCGGCAGTGCTGATCCTCAACGACCATGACACCGGCTATCCGTTCGCCTGTCTGGAGAGTTCGATCATCAGCGCCACCCGGACGGCCGCGTCGGCGGCGTCGGCGGCCGACTGGCTCAGCCGCGACCGGCCGAAACCGGCGCGCGTCGGGTTCTTCGGGGTGGGCTTGATCGCCCGCTACATCCACACCTTCCTGGCCGGCACCGGCTGGTCGTTCGACGAGATCGGCGTACACGACCTGTCGGCCGACAGCGCGGCGGGCTTCCGGTGCTACCTGGAGCAGTCGGACACCGTCGGCCGCATCACCGTGCACGAAAGCGCCGAGCAGTTGATCCGCAACAGCGACCTGGTCATCTTCGCCACGGTTGCCGGTCAACCGCACGTCAGTGATCCGTCGTGGTTCTCGCACAATCCGCTGGTGCTGCATGTGTCGCTGCGCGACCTCGCGCCGGAGATCCTGCTCGCCTCGACCAACATCGTCGATGACGTCGAGCACTGCCTCAAGGCCGACACGTCGCCGCATCTGGCCGAGCAGCTCACGGGCAACCGGGACTTCCTGCACGGCACGTTGGACGACGTGATGGCCGGGCGGGTGACGGTGCCGGCGGACCGGCCGGTGGTGTTCTCGCCCTTCGGCCTCGGGGTGCTCGACCTCGCGGTCGGCAAGTACGTGTACACAGAAGTGGCCCGCTCCGGAGAGCTGCACGTCGTCGACGACTTCTTCCACGAACTGAGCCGGTACGGATGAGCCGGCCGGGAGCGCAGCAGGCTCCTTCGAGGCTGCTCCCCGGAGAGACCACCCGTCACGTCGCAGCTGGTCCTGACCCACGAGACAGCGGCCGCTGACACAGGGCCCCGTCCCGCCGGTTGGAGACGGGGTCCCGCCCGCAGAAGCGAGGAGCCCGCCCACAGCCGGACGGTTCCGAAAGTGCTCTGCACCGGACTGAGGAGACCATGGTGCCCGTCATATCCACTCCCTACGCGTTCAACGAAGACGATCTCTATGTCGACCTCCGGCCGATCTTCGGGCACTCGCTCTTCCTGAAGTGTGAGGGCTTCAACTTCGCCGGCTCGATCAAGTTGAAGGCCGCGACCGCAATGGTGGAGGCCGCTGAGCGGGATGGAATCCTGACGCCTGAATCGATCCTGGTCGAGTCCTCGTCCGGAAACCTCGGCGTGGCGCTGAGCATGATCGCGGCGAGCAAGGGTTACCGGTTCCTGTGTGTGACGGACTCCCGCGGCAATCTGTCGAACAGAATGATGATGGAGGCGTTGGGCAGCCAGGTACATGTGATCACCGAGCAGGAGGCCGGCTGCGGCTTTCTCGGCGCGCGGCTCGACTACCTCCGCGCGCTGTGTGCCTCCGACGACCGGTATGTCTGGCTCAGCCAGTACACCAACCCGAGCAACTGGCAGGCGCACTACCGCACGACCGCGCCGGAGGTCGCCCGTCGGTTCCCGCAGCTGGACGTCCTGTTCGTCGGAGCAGGCACCACCGGGACCCTGATGGGCTGTGCGCGCTACTTCCGGGAATGGCACCGGCCGGTGCGGATCGTCGCGGTGGACAGCGTCGGCTCGGTGTCCTTCGGCGGTTCACCGGGGCGCCGGATGATTCCCGGTCTGGGCATGAGCATACGACCGCCGCTGCTCGACGAGTCCTATGTCGACGAGGTGATTCGTGTCGAGGAGGCGGACACCATACGTGCCTGCCATCGTCTGGCCAGGCGCGGATTCCTGTTCGGCGGCTCCACCGGCACGGTAATCAGCGGCGCAACGGACTGGTTGGCCCGGCATGACGCGCGCGAACTCACCGCGGTGGCCGTCGGCCCGGACCTCGGCGAGCGCTACCTCGACACCATCTACCAGACCAACTGGCTGCAGGATCTCTACGGTGAGAACGTGCTCGACTCCGACAAGGAGGCCGCCGATTCCTGGGCAGTCGCTCCCCCGCCGGCGACACGGTGGGGCCGTCGGCCGGACCCTGTGGACCGGCAGCCGCAAGGGCAGCCGGAACCGGGGCCGGTTCCGTGACCCCGGGCGCTCCGTCCGAGGAGCCGGCAGCACCGAGAGGGCTTCCCCGATGTCCGCCCCGGCCGCTCGGATCCGATCCGGTCGGGCGCGACGCTCGGGATCCCTGTATCGCCGACGCTTTTGAGGAGCGGCGCCGAGCCATTCGTGTTGTGATCGATGAGGAGGAGGAGACGCCGGCGGAACGGAAGGACATCATGGCTGAGAAACTGCGAGCACGAGACATCATGTCCAGCGGCGTGCAGTGCGTCGGTGCACACCAGTCGTTGCTCGACGTGGCGAAGATGATGCGCGATCTGAACGTCGGTTGCCTGCCCATCTGCGGCGACAACAACAAGCTCACAGGCTTGATCACCGACCGTGACATCGTCGTCAAATGCTGCGCCGATGGCATCGACCCGGCAACCGTGCAGGCCGGATCGCTCAAGGCCAAGGTGCACTGGATCGATGCCGAAGCGGACGCCGGCGACGTCCTGGCGACCATGGAGGAACACCAGATCAAGCGGCTGCCGGTGATCGACGTCCAAGGCGGCCACCGCCTCGTGGGCATGATCACGGAGGCAAATCTCGCGAAGAACCTGAGCGACGAACAGATCGCCGAGTTCGCGAGCCACGTATACGCGGGCGCCGGGACGTCCGGCCGGTCCAGGGACTGAGGTCCCGCCGAACCGCACAGGGGCCGGTCCAGGGCCGACAGGCGGTCATTCAGCCGTCGGCCCTCAGGGCTTGGCGCAGCATCGGTAGCGAGGAGTGCAACTCTCGCTGCCAGTACGGCCAGCCGTGGGTTCCCGGTCCGTAGAAGTTGGTGGTCAGGTGCTTCGCGCCCTTGCGTTCGAGTTCGCTCGCAAGGGCGTGGTTCTGTCTGTTGAAGTCCGCTTCGAGCGCGCTCGTGCTGCCCGGCGGGTCCAAGGGGCCGGCGGTGCCGTCACCGCACGACAGGTAGACGGGGATCGGTGTGAGGCGCTTGGCCAGGTGGAACGGATCGTGGGCCGCCCAGACGTCACGCTGCGCGACCGGGTCGCCCCAGACCCTCAGCGGGTCGTTGCCCTGGCCGGCGAAGAACCCCATGATGCGGTTCGTCGACTCGTCGTTGAGCAGCGGGTGCACGGAACCGGAGTACGCCGCGGCCGCCTTGAACATCCCGGGGTGCCGGGCGGCGTACAGCAGGGCGCCCTGGCCGCCCATCGAGAGTCCCGCCACGACGCGGTTGCTGCTCGCCCCCCAGCCGTGCTCGAGGAGCAGGCGCAGTTCCTTGGTGTGGAAGGTCTCCCACGCGGGGTCACCGCCCTGGCCCTGGTTCCACCAGTCGCTGTACCAGCCGTTCCAGCCGGCCTCCGGCATGACCACGAGGACGTCGCGCAGGCTGTCGGTCCGTGCGATGTCGGTCCGGGCGGTCCACGACGTGTAGTCCCCGCAGCAGCCGTGCAGCAGCCAGAGCGTCGGCCAGTGGCGACTTCGGTCTCCCGGGTTCCAGCCATCGGGCGTGAGCAGACGTACGTTCACCGTCCGGCCGCCGAGGGCCGGGGAACGCACGGACAGGTCGACCTGCCGGTCGGCGACCCGGGCGACCGCGACGACCTCGGCGCCCCGTGCCGGGGCCCCAGAGGCCCCCGCCTCCCGGACAGGTGACCTTGTCGAGGCGGTGGCGAGCGCCGACGGGGTCGATGCGAGGGCGAGCAGCAGCGCAGCAAGGAGGAGCAGGAGGCGGGATCGGTGGATCGGTACGGCGGTCATGGCGGCTCCCGGCGGTCGGTGGTCGGTGGCTCCGGTGCTCTTCGGCCGGGTCGGGTCAGCCCCGGTCCGCCAGGATCAGCAGTGCATCCCCGACTGGGCGTTCGCCGGCCGCGTCGGACGGGTTGTTGATCACTTCTCCGCCGACCACCATCGTGGTCGACCCGCCGCCGTCGAGATTGACGGCGTCGCGCAGGCCGAGTGCCCTGGCGACGGCGGCGCTCTCGGGGATGCTCAGCCCGAGCGCGTCCGTGCTGCGTCCGTCGGCGGTGACGAACACGGTCCTGCCGGCGGTGTCGACCCCGGCCAGCGTGCGTGGGTTACGCTTGTGCGCCCAGCCGTAGTAGAAGCTCGCGTTGCCGGGCTGCACCATTCCGTCGGTGGCAGGCGTAACGTACAGCCGCCCGTCGCGAACCAGTTCGGGGCCGCCGTTGAAGATGCTGGTCGCCGGTGATGGGGAGACCTTGCGCCCGCTGCCGTCGGGCCTTACAGTCGTCCCGTCCGTCTCCAATCGGCTGTAGAGAGTGGCGAGCACACGGTGGACGTGCAGAAGAAGCTCGACGAGATCGTCGAAGCG
>NZ_JBSFET010000061.1:0-37213 GCF_053594575.1 Streptomyces sp. NPDC001880 | reverse complement strand
GTACGGCGGGCAGGCGGCCGTCCCCAGCGAACGGATCTTCTCCTCCAGGAACTTCATCATGGAGGCCTCGTTCAGCACGGCCTTGGTCTCCTGGAGCCGGGCCCGACGCCGACCCCACCGTCGCCGAACTCGGCGTGCTCGTCGACCGGTTGACGGTCAGGCATGTCGAGGCCCACCGCACCGCGGCGGGCATGCACACCGCGCGCGAGGCCCTCGCAGCAGCCGAGCGGGAACAGGCCGAACGTCTCGACGGACGGCAGCTCGCCGAACGCCGAGCCGCCGCCCGCACGTCCCTGCGTGAGGGCCTGGACCGTGAACAGGCGGCGCTGGAAGCCGAGTTGGCGACCGCGCGCGGCGACTTCGGCAGCGTGGCCGAACACGCCGCGCTGCTGGAACGCCGGGTCGCCCTGCTCGCAGAGGCCGCTGAGGCGGTACGGGCCGAGGAGACAGCCGCACAGCGCCGCAAGGAGGCGGACGACCGGCTCGCGGACGCAGCGTTCCGGGCCGGGTTCGACACCCCGCAGGCCGCCGCCGAGACCCTTCTCGACGATGCCGCGCAGCGCGAACTCCAACGGCTCGTCGACGCCTGGCAGTCCGAGGCGGCGGCGGTCGCCGACCGGCTGACCGAGACGGAGACCCGGGCCGCGGCCGATCGTCCCCAGGCGACCGTGGAGGCCGCGCAGACCGCGTACGACACGGCCGAGCGCCTGCTGCGGGACGCCTCCGCAGCGCTCTTCGCCGCGCGCGAACGCTGTGCCGAACTCGGCCGGCTCTCGCGCGGGGCGGCGGACGAGGTACACCGACTCGGACCGCTGCGCGAGGAGTACGTCCGGGTGGCGCGGCTGGCCGGACTCACCGCGGGCACCTCCGCGGACAACGAACGCAAGATGCGACTGGAGTCGTACGTACTCGCCGCCCGGCTCGAACAGGTCGCCGCCGCGGCCACCGCACGGCTCCAGCGCATGTCGTCCGGCCGCTACACACTGGTCCACTCCGACGCCCGCACCGGAGGCCGCCGATCGGGACTCGGGCTGCATGTCGTCGATGCGTGGACCGGCCGCGAGCGCGACACGGCGACCCTTTCGGGCGGCGAGACGTTCTTCGCCTCGCTCGCCCTCGCGCTCGGCCTCGCCGATGTCGTCACCGACGAAGCGGGCGGTGTCCGGCTGGACACCCTCTTCATCGACGAGGGTTTCGGCAGTCTGGACGACCAGACTCTCGATGAAGTGCTCGACGTACTGGACTCGTTGCGCGAACGGGACCGCAGCGTCGGCATCGTCAGCCACGTCGGCGACCTGCGCCGTCGCATCCCCGCACAGCTCGAAGTGGTGAAGGAGCGGCGGGGTTCGGCGGTACGGCACCGCGCCGCCGGCCGGGGCCTTTCATTTGAATGAGGCCGGATCAGGAGCGGGGTCCGGTGTTGTGCATCGCAAGGCGGAGGAGGGAGTCCGGGCGGAGCCCTGGCGGCCGACGACACCGCGGCGAGGTGCGGCACCGGGCACGCGAGCCCGGCGTGATCCGAACGAGAGCTCCTGGATCGGCGGCTGATGGCGCGGCGGGGGAGCGGTGCGGAGCAGACGACGCTCGTGGTCACCGACCCCAGGGTGCCGATCCTGCCCATGACCTCCTCCAGGTGCCTCGTCGAGGGGGTGGTGACCCTCAGTACGAAGCAGTCGTCACCGGTGACATGGGGGCGCCACGATCTCAGGAGCCGTGTCGAGCAGATCGTGGAACGGCTTGTAGCGGCCGTTCGGGTAACACAGCCGTACCAGAGCGAGGACCGGCGGCCCGAGCCGCTCCGGGTCGACCACGGCGGCACAACCGCTGACCACCCCGATGTCGTCCGGGCCGCAACGGCGCTCGGCGGCCGGGCTCATGGTGGGAACCTAGCCCGGCCGCCGCGGGACCGCCTCAGAGCTTGGACAACTCGTCGACGAGATCGTCGAGTCCGAGCGGACCCTGCGACAGGGCGGCCATGTGCCAGGCCTTGGCGTCGAACGCGTCACCATGCGCCTTGCGGGCGTTCTCCCGGCCCAGCAGCCAGGCGCGCTCGCCCAGCTTGTAGCCGATGGCCTGTCCCGGCATCGAGAGATAGCGAGTCAGTTCGCTCTCCACGAAGTCGGCGGGACGACCGCTGTGGTTGCCGAAGAACTCCTGGGCCAGCTCGGGCGTCCACCGCTCGCCGGGGTGGAACGGGGAGTCCGCCGGGATCTCCATCTCCGCGTGCATACCGATGTCCACGATCACCCGGCAGGCCCGCATCATCTGCGCGTCCAGATAGCCGAGGCGACGCTCCGCGTCCGGCAGGAAGCCCAGCTCGTCCATGAGCCGCTCCGCGTACAGCGCCCAGCCCTCGGCGTTGGCGCTGACACCGCCGATCGACGCCTGGTAGCGGGACAGGCTGTCGGCGACATGCGTCCACTGCGCGATCTGGAGGTGATGGCCCGGCACACCTTCGTGGTACCAGGTGGACACCAGGTCGTACACCGGGAAGCGGGTCTCGCCCATCGTGGGCAGCCAGGTGCGGCCGGGGCGCGAGAAGTCCTCGGAGGGGCCCGTGTAGTACGGGGCCGCGGCACCGCCGGGCGGGGCGATTCGGGACTCCACCTTCCGCACGCGCTCGGCGAGTTCGAAGTGCGTGCCGTCGAGCGCCTCGATCGCCTCGTCCATCAGGTTCTGCAGCCAGGCCCGGACCTCGTCGACCCCCTCGATGTGCTTGCCGTGCACATCGAGATGGGCCAGCGCCTCCCAGGGGCCGGCGCCGGGCAGCACCTTCTCGGCCTCGGTCTTCATCTCGGCGAGCAGCCGGTGGTACTCGGACCAGCCGTACGCGTACGCCTCGTCGAGATCCAGATCGGTGCCGTTGAAGTAGCGCGACCAGCGGGCGTACCGCTCGCGGCCGACCGTGTCCGCGGCGCCCTCGATCGCGGGGGCGTACACGTCGCGCATCCAGTCGCGAAGCGCCACGACCGCCTCCGTGGCCAGCCGGGCACCCTCGTCCAGATCGGCACGCAGCCCCGCGGGGCCGGCGGCCACGAACTCCTGGAAGAAGCCCGGACCGCCGTCGCCCGCCCACTCGTCGAGCTGGCCGACGAAGGTGGCGGTGGCGCGCGGACCGCCGTACAGCTTGCGCTCCAGGCCGAGTGCGAGGGACTCGCGATAGCCCTCCAGCGAGGCGGGAACCGCGTGCAGCCGGTCCACGATCGCCGCCCAGTCCTCGTCGGTCTCGGTCGGTGTCACCGTGAACACCTCGCGGACGTTGTGCGCCGGGGAGAACAGATTGGAGACCTTGCGCAGTCCCTCGTCGGCCTCGTGAACGGCGAGTTCGGCCGTGAGGCGCTCGCGCAGAAGCCGGCCGCAGCGGCGCTCGGCATCGCTGTCCGCGCCGGGCAGTTGTTCGGCGGCATCGAGATTCGCCAGCGTGGTGCGGGCCAGCTCGGCAAGAGCATCCTGCCCGGCGGGGGAGAAGTCGGGAAGGCGGCGCGAGCTCTCCGCGACACCGAGGTAGGTGCCGGCGATCGGATCGAGTTCGATGAATGCGTCGACGTAGGCGTCGGCGACCTGGCGGGGCAGCGCGCTGCTGGAAGTATGTGACATGCGGACATCCTTGTACGACGGAGGCCTCCGCGTCATCATCATTCGGCCTCAGTGGCCTGACTCCGCCGATTCAGCGGGCGGCGGCAGCAGCGGACCGCACTCCCACTGCTGGAATATCAGCCTGGTCTCGACCCGGGCCACTTCGCGGCGCGAAGTGAACTCGTCCAGTACCAGGCGTTGCAGATCGGCCGTGCCCGTGACCGCGACATGCACCAGATAGTCGTCCGGGCCGGTCAGATGGAACAGTGCGCGGGACTCCGGCAACGTCCTGATCCGTTCGACGAACGGGCCGATGAGCTCTCTGCGATGCGGCCGGACCTGGACGGAGAGCAGCGCCTCCAGACCCCGGCCGAGCCGCGCCGGGTCCAGACGCAACTGCTGGCCGAGAATGACGCCTGACCGGCGCAGCCTGCTGACCCGGTCCAGACAGGTCGACGGTGCGACGCCGACCTCGGCGGCCAGTTCGCGGTAGGTGGTCCGGGCGTCGTTCTGCAACAGCCGCAGAATGTGCAGATCCACCGGATCGAGAGCGACAGAATCGGCCATCTGTCGAACGTAGCACGGGAGATGATCCAGTGAATCCGGTGCTTGTTCAGAGTGGTGACATGGACACCGAATCCTTGATGGCGCCCTCGACGACAACCCGGTCCAGGGCACTGGCCACCGAAGCCGTGCACGCGGGCCGCGACGATCTCGCGGCCCTCGGTCTGCACGCCCCGCCGATCGATCTGTCCACCACCTACCCCTCGTACGACTCCAGGGGTGAGGCGGAGCGGATCGACACCTTCGCCACCACCGGCGCCAGGCTCGAAGGGCCGCCGGTCTACTCGCGCCTGGACAATCCGACGACGGCCCGCTTCGAGACCGCCCTCGCCCGGCTCGAAGGGACCGAGAGCGCCGTGTCGTTCGCCAGCGGAATGGCGGCGCTCACCGCCGTGCTGCTGGTCCGCGCGAGCATGGGGCTGCGGCATGTGGTCGCCGTCCGGCCGCTCTACGGCTGCAGCGACCATCTGCTCGGCGCCGGGCTGCTGGGTACGGAGGTGACCTGGACCGATCCGGCGGGCATCGCGGAAGCGATCCGCCCGGACACCGGTCTGGTGATGGTGGAGACGCCCGCGAACCCGACGCTCGCCGAGGTCGACATCAGTGCCGTCGCGCATTCCTGCGGCTCCGTGCCGCTGCTCGTCGACAACACCTTCGCGACCCCGGTGCTCCAGCGGCCCGTCGAGCATGGTGCCCGGATCGTGCTGCACAGCGCCACCAAGTACCTCGGCGGGCACGGTGACGTGATGGGTGGGGTCGTCGCCTGCGACGAGGAGTTCGCGGCCCGTCTGCGACAGGTACGTTTCGCCACCGGCGGGGTACTGCATCCGATGGCCGGATATCTGCTGCTGCGCGGACTGGCCACGCTTCCCGTAAGGGTACGGGCGGCGTCCGCGAGCGCCGCCGAACTGTCCCGCAGACTGACCGCCGATCCGCGCATCGCCAGGGTCCACTACCCGAGGGTGGGCGGAGCGATGGTTTCCTTCGAGGTGTACGGGGATCCGCACCGGGTGATCTCGTCCGTGCGGCTCATCACGCCCGCGGTGAGCCTCGGCAGTGTGGACACCCTGATCCAGCATCCGGCCTCCATCAGCCACCGCATCGTGGATGAGGGAGACCGGCGGTCCTCCGGTGTCGGGGACCGGCTGCTGCGCATGTCGGTCGGCCTGGAGGACGTCGAGGACCTGTGGGCCGACCTGTGCCAGGCGCTGAGCTCGCAGGAGGCCGGACGGGAGTCCGAGGCATCCGGGGATTCAGCGGCCGGCCTGCTCGTACGGGGGCAGTGAGCGGACCGGTGTCGCATCCAGCCGGGCGGTGATGACCAGGGTGCCCTCCTCGATCTGGTAGTCCAGCGGCAGGGACAGCGTGCGCATGGCCGCGACCATGCCGGTATTGGACGGCTGGGTGACGGCGTAGACGCTCTCGCAGCCCGCCTCGATGGCGAGTGCCACCAGGCGGCCGAGGAGTTCCGAGCCGATGCCGCGGCGCTGCCAGTCGTCCTCGACGAGGAGGGCGACCTCGGTCTCGTCGCCGTCCCAGAGGAGGTGACCGAGTCCGACCAGCCGGCCCGAGGCCGTCTGCACGGCGAGCGTGCGGCCGAAGCGGGGACTCAGCAGGTGGTCCAGGTAGCGGTCGGCGTCGTGGACCGGCCCGTGGTACCGCAGCCGCAGCGTCTGCTCGGAGCAGCGGTCGTGCATCGCACGTGCTGCGCGGAGGTCGTCCTGGCCCGCGCGGCGCACCGTGATCTCGTTGCCCTCGGGCAGCGTGAGCACGTGCTCGCTGCGCGGGACGCGGGGGCCGAGCCGGGCATCGAGCTCGACCAGCGCACGGGCCCGGGCGAACTCGGCCGGTGTGAACGGAAGGCAGGGCCGTTCGATCGTGATGGCGCCTCCGGACGGGACGCGCAGCCGCATCACCGTCTCCTCCAGCGCTCCTTCGACGGGCGCGGTCGCACCGGTCTCGCGGCCGGTGACCGGGACGGCGGGCAGCGAGTGGATGGTGCAACGGCCGAGCAGTTGCCGCAGGGCCAGGGGGAGTTCGGCCGCGTCGAGGGCGGTGCGGGTGGCGAGGCCCAGGACACGCGTCGGGGCGTCGACCAGATCGTGTGCGTCGGCCCGTTCGATCCAGGTCGAACCGCCCCCGGCGGCGGAAACCGCCCGGCTCAGCTGCGGGGCCGGGAGCGAGGCGGGTGCCCGCAGCAGGAACTCGTCGACCGTGCCCTGCGCCAGCGGGTGCGTCTGCAGGGTGAGGATGTCGACCCGGAGGTGGGCAAGGGCGCCGCACAGCACCGCCAGGCTGCCGGGGGCGTCCCGCACCGTGGTCCGCATCCGCCACAGCACTGTGTCCTCGGCAGCCGGGGCCGGGGCATGGACCTGGGACGGGGGCAGGTCTGTGTGGTTGCCGTGGCCGTCTCCCTCGGCGAGGGGGTCGGTGCCGGTCGGCGGCGGAGCGTGACTGTGCCGCCGTGCCCACCAGGTGTGGAACCCGGCCGTCACCGCCAGAGCGACGGCCGAGGCGACCAGCAGGTACGGTCCATCCGGCTGGTGCCCGATCAGGTTCGCGATGGCGTCGGCCACCGCGACCGCGGTGAACAGCGCGGCCAGCTCCGTCACGTCCCGCCGCCAGTGGTGGGAGCGGCGGGCGGTCTTCGTGGATGTCACATCAGTCATGGATTCACTCTGACCGAGCCTTGTTGCCTGGTCACGAACGCTCTGTGACTGATGGGTTAAGTGTGGATCTAGTCCCTTATCGATTACTTTCGGTCGATTTGGTATGTCTGGTAGGGGTGTTCGTCACGCCCGACCCGAGCTCTGCTCCCAGGCGGCTTTCAGGCGTGCGGCCTGACGTACCAGCTGCGAGGATCCCCCGCGCGATGCTGCTTCGGCGAGCCCGGGTATCGGCTCGCCACCACCCACCGCACCGCAGTGCTCCGCACACTCGGCGGCCACGGAGAGCAGGTCGCTCAGCCCACGCGCCGTCGCTTTCCTGTCGGCCAGGAGTCCCGGCAGAACGGGGGTCAGCACGGAAAGCACCGTCCGGTACGCGCCCGTGGCGGCCGCGGTGCGGGCGGAGTCCGCGAGGCGATTGAGCTTCACCAGTCTGTGACCGACGAGGAGTGCCAGCTGCTCGCCGAGCAGCGCCGCGTCCAGCCGCTGCTGAGCCGCGAGCATCAGCAGGGCATCCACCCCCGACAGCCGGTCCTCCGGATACCGGGCACCCAGCGCGTACCCCACGGCCAGATGGGTGGCCTCGGCGGCCGGACCGGCCAGTTCGGCAAGCCCGGGAAGCGGCCGCGCCGCATCCCTCATCTCATCGGTGACACACGTCGCGATAGCCGGCAGCAGCCACGCGGTCAGCGTCTCGCTGTCCTCGGGCAGGGTGGCGATCCAGGAGTCGGAGTGATCGTTCCAATGGTCGCAGGTGCGATGACGCGGGGTGTGCGCGCTGCCCAGCCAGTGGAAGGAGCGCGGGAACTCCTGCTGGATGAGCGGGTTCTCCTCGCTCGCCATCAGGGCCCGCCGGGTCCAGTCGGCCGGCTGCCGCTCCACCCAGCCGCGGGCGGCGGACTCCTGTCTGTCCAGGTCGAACCGGTGGACGGCCGCGAGCGGCCGGTCGATCCGCAGCCAGGCGGCCAGCCGGTCGCCCTCCGGGGTGCCGAGCCCGGCGGCTGCCTCGGCCGCCGCTGCCGCCTCCTGGTGACCGCCGCGCCGCACACGCAGCAGGGCCTGCGCGAAGTCGGCCTCCCCGGGCCGGGCTCCGAGCTGCTGATACATGCGCAGTCGCTCGACCAGGACGGCAGGGTCGATCGAGCCGGTGTGCCAGGTCGGGAGGGCCAGCAGGAATGGTGCACTGCCGGTCAGCACGGCGTCGGCGGCTTCCCACAGCCGGGCCTTCATCACTCCCTTGAGCGCTGCATGGACACAGACACTGCTGCCGGCCCAGGCCGCACGCCCCTCCTGTACCGCCTGCACCGGCACCCGGCCGAGCAGCACGGCCAGGACCAGCGTGATTCCCGCCTCCGAGCGGAGCCGCTGCTCGACCCTCGACTGCGGTTCGTCGACGAGCCACCAACTGCCGGCCAGGGCGCCCCGCAACGCCTCGGTCAACGCGGGCCGGTCGGCGCGGGAATGGCGGACCAGCCCGTCCAGCGCCCGCTCGAAAGCGGTGGCATCCCGTGACGCCGTTCTCGCCAGGACCACCAGCTCCTCGATGAGCTCGGGCAGTGTCGCAGGCGCCGCTTCGACACGTCGAGGGACCGGGGCGGAGGGCAGAAGCTCCACATACGGCTCCGCCACGGACCGGTCGTCCATCAGGTCTCCGAACACCTCGGCCGCCGCGGAACGGAGCGCCGGACCCAACAGCGAGGCGGACAGGGCGGTTTCCTCGCGCACCGCCGTGTCCACGGTGGGCAGGTGCCGCGCGACGAGCTTGAAGGCCCGCTCCTGGATGTCTATGTCAGCGTGCCCGAAGGCCTCGGCGACGACGGGCAGGAGTTCCCCGGCCGCCGATGGATCGCGGCGCAGTTTCTTGCCGATCAGCACCAGTTGGGCGCGGACGAGCTTCTTCTCCGGGCGGAAGAGCAGCGAACCCGAGACGTCCACCAGGGACCGGACGGGCAGCTCGCCGTGCTCGTCCAGCCGGGCGAGCACCTCCTGGGCGTGGCCGGCCACGGTGGAGATCCCGTCCGCCGCCATGGCGGTCCAGTCCGCCACTCGCTCCGCCTCCTCCTCGCGGGTGAGCGCGAGCCGACGCAACAGAGCGAGGAAGAACCGCAGTTCGCCGGGCTTTCCGCCACGGATCAGCCGGGCCACACCGGCGTCGACGAGCGAAGCCCGTTCCAACAGACCCTCGTCCGCGAGGAGGGCGAGCGCCACATGCCATCGGCTCGGGTCGTCCGGTTCGTCGAACCAGAGCAACGACGAGGGAAGTTCCGCAACCTCGAAGAGCCGCGGCACGAGAACGGTGAGATACGGGTCCGTACGGAGGGCATCGGCCAGTGGTCGTCTGTTCTGCTGCCACTGCGAGGCCGAGAGCGCATCGGACCAGCCCCGTACGAAGCCGTCCGCGGTGGGCACGGCGCACTGCGAGGTCTTCACCAGCCCGGTGATCAGCTCATAGAGGGTCTCCGCCGTCGCGGGACGTTCCGCCAGCCGGTGCGCGACGTCACCGAGCCACTCGCGGTCACGGTCCGCGAGGACATCGAGAAGCATCGAGTAGGGGGGGCGTGACCAGACCTGCAGATCCCGGCCGCCGATCCACGCGGCGCAGCCCGCGGCTCCCGTGTGACAGCCGGCACCCGCGACCAGCAGGGCCTTGCGGATCTTGTCCTGCTTGTCCCAGGGCCAGCTGCGGGCCTCCTTGCGCAGCGCCTTCAGCTCCGCCAGCGCCGACCTGCGTCCCGCACGGTCCAGCTCGGCCAGCAGGGCGGGCACGTCCCTGGTGCGCGCTTCCCGGACGGCAGTGATCAGCTCCTTCATGCCGCACCTCCGGCAACCGGCGCACCGCGACGGACCATGCGGACGGCCAGGGCGTGCTTGCACGGGCCCCGCCGCCCGCGATGGTCCGCCCACCACTGACAGGTACAGCTGAGCATTCCGTCCTTCCCCCTCACTTGATAGCGGCGTTGACCCGAGGTCACGGCAGCCGTGTCCCCGTCGATGACGACCGCACCCGATCCGGCCAGCTGCCGGGCCGCAACCAGGCGCGGATTGTGCCGTTCGGCCCGGTCGGCGTCGTACGGCAGCTCGCGGTGGAAGTACGATGCGTCCGCCAGGTCGTAGCCGACCCGGCCCGCCGTCCCCAGCCGGGTGAGCGCCGCCCGTACCCGCTCCACCGTGAGACCCGACTGCTCCGCCAGATCGGCGAGGTCGATCCGTGGCTCCCAGGCCAGCAGCACGGACACCAGCTCGGCGTCGGACGCGGCATCGTCGGTGGCCAGCGCGTCGAGCACACCGCCCTCGCCGGAGAAGCCGCGCGAGGCATCGGGCGAGAGCGTCAGGGTGAGGCGCATCCCCGGCAGCACCACCTCCCATGCGCTCGCAGTCGCCGCCCCGTCGGCCACCGGCCCGTACACCCGCAGCGCGGTGCCGTGGCGCAGCACCCGCTGCAGCGCCACCAGCCGCTCGGGACCCGGCAGACACACCGCACCCGCCACCGGACGCGTCGTCGGACGGAGCGTCTTCCCCGTCGGGATCACCCACTGGGCGCCCCGCGAGGCATTCCCGGCCGAACGCGGAAGCGAACGCAGGAATCGGACGGCCTCGGCCGCCGGCAGTTCGGCCCGCAGATCGAAACCCGCGGACACCACCTGCGCCTCTGCGAAGCCGCGCAGCCAACGGTCGGGCAGTGGCACCTTCTTCTCCACGACCGGGCCGTCCAGTGTGGTGACCGCCAGCTCGTCCGGGCCGACCCGCAGGAGCAGCGGATCGTCGCCCGCTATCCGCGAGAGCGCCTCCCGCAGCGGATTGTTGACATCCACATTCGTGGTGCCGTGGTCCGTACGCGCACCGTCCAGCCCTTCCTGGAGCACATCGAGGCGTGCGTACACCCCGCAGCAGCCGGAGAAGGACTCGAAGCGCAACCGGTCGCCGTTGCCCGTGACCACCGGGTCGAGGGACGCGGGCAGAGCCGTACGGTAGTAGCGCGCGGATGCCACGTCAGCCACGGCCAGCAGACCTCGGGCGGCGATCCTCGGCGAGGTGAGAAAGCCGGAGAAGAACCGGGGATGCGTCTCAATACCCCGGGGTGTGAGACCGCCGGAGGTCTCCAGCCCGAGGAGCCGCCCCGCCTGTGAGGAATCCAGGGCGGACGGGCGTGAGTAGGCCAATGCCTGAACGGATCGGGTCATGGAAAAACCGTAGATCCCACCACTGACAATCGGTCCCCGGTCATCGCCCGGGGACCGCTCTGCCGGGCTTCTTCACTGCCCGACGCGCCCCGGCTGCAGCACCTTGCTGAAGAGTACGGACCCGCCCTGCGCCCGCAGCCGTACGGTCAACTCGCCGCTGTCGCCGTCGATGTCGACCTCCCCGAAGTACTGCGGCGACTCCATCGGCGACACGTTCGCGCGGTCGGGCGCCCGCACGAAGACCCGGTCGGGACCGAACGTCGCGTCCAGTGCGTTCGCCTGGAACTGACCCGCGGCCAGGGGC
The DNA here is from genome assembly GCF_053594575.1 of Streptomyces sp. NPDC001880. Classification (NCBI taxonomy): domain Bacteria; kingdom Bacillati; phylum Actinomycetota; class Actinomycetes; order Kitasatosporales; family Streptomycetaceae; genus Streptomyces; species Streptomyces sp. NPDC001880. Next base: position 25,922 of record NZ_JBSFET010000061.1, on the reverse strand, counting down.
CCCGACACGAACTCCCAGAACGGCGCGAAGTCCTTGAACGCCGCACGTCCGGGCTCGTAGTGCTGCGCCGATGTGTAGTGCACGTCCGCCGTCAGCCAGACCGTGCCGGTGATCCGGCGGTGCTTGATGAACCGCAGCAGTTCCGCGATCTGCAGCTCACGGCCGAGCGGCTCCCCCGGATCGCCCTGCGCGACCGCCTCGAAGTCCGTCGCACCGTCGGTCACCACCAGTCCCAACGGCATGTCCGCGGCGATCACCTTCCACACCGCGCGGGACCGGGACAGCTCGTGCTTGAGCCACCTGAGCTGCTCCGCACCGAGGATGCCCGTCGTGTCGTCGGGCTGCCGGCCGGGGGAGTTGGCATTGCGGAAGGACCGCATGTCGAGCACGAACACATCGAGCAGCGGGCCGTGCCGCACCACGCGGTGCATCCGGCCCTCCCCGGACCGGCCGTGGAGTGCGGAAACCGGGAAGTACTCGCGGAACGCCCGCATCGAACGGGCCGCGAGCACATCCACGTTCTTCTCGGTGTAGCGGGCGTCGTCGAGGATCTGTCCGGGATACCAGTTGTTGCGCACCTCGTGGTCGTCCCATTGAACGATCGAAGGCACCTGGGCGTTGAACTCACGGAGGTTGTGATCGAGCAGGTTGTAGCGGAAGTTCCCGCGGTACTCGGCGAGGGTCTCGGCGACCTTGGCCTTCTCCTCGGTGGTGACATTGCGCCAGATCCGGCCGTCGGGCAGCGTCACGCTCGGCTCGATCACTCCGTCCGCGTAGATGCTGTCGCCGCTGCACAGGAAGAAGTCCGGATCGAGGCGGCGCATCTCGTCGTACACCGCATAGCCGCCGATGTCCGGATTGATGCCCCAGCCCTGCCCCGCGATGTCGCCGGACCACAGGAAGCGCACCCCGTCCCGGCGCCGGGCGGGTGCCGTCCGGAACGTCCCGTACACCGGCTCCCCGGTGCGGCGGGGGTCCTGAGGATCGGCGAGTGTCACCCGGTAGTGCACCTGCTCGCCCGGCGGCAGCCCGTACAGCGGCGTCGTTCCCGTGAAGTCGGTGCCGGAACCGACGAGCGGACCGTGCCAGGCGCGGGCCCGGCGGAAGGACTCCGTCGCCGATGTCTCCACGATCATCCGGGCCGGCCGGTCCGACCGTACCCAGACCAGTGCGGAGGACGAGGTGACATCGCCCACCTGTACGCCCCATGCCGCACGCGGCCGGCCGGACAGCGCGAAGGCGGGGGCCGCGGCGCCCACCGCCGGGAGCGTGAGCGCGGCCGACACGGCGAGCGAACCGCGCAGCACACTGCGGCGGGCGGGGGACGGAATTCGCGGACGGTTCGACATCGAGGCGCCTCCGGGGCAGTGGTCAGCGGGACGAACGGGTGGCTGGTCGACCGGCCCCACCCTTGTTCCCGTCGGCGGCGCGCACACCAACCTCAGATGAACACCCGGCTCCGTCCCCCGCCGGCACCCGGGCCGTTCGTGTCCCGCCCAGCCGCCAGCAGCCGTACGACCTGTTCGTTGTCGGACGACGTCAGATGCGCGTAGCGGAGGACCAGGCGCACCGCCCGTCCTCGCCCGGCACGGTGTCGCAGTCGCCGAGCGGCCGCAGGGCGATTCCCGCTGCGGCCGCGCGTGCCATGAACACCGGCTCCGGACCGTACCGTTCGGGCAGTACGGCGATGATGTGGAGCCTTGCGACGATCCCGCTCAACTCGGTTCCGGGAAGTGCTCGGCCGGCATCGATGCGAGCGTGTCGCGGCGCTCGCGACAGTCGGGCTGACAGCGGCGCAGCTGCCGGTCGTCCGGACGCTCGGACCGAAGCTGCGGTCGGCCGTGGTCTGTGGAATCGCCGCCGCCGAGTCGGCATGGCTCGGGGCGGTCCTCGACGGAAGCGGTCCTCTTCGGATGCCCGGTCAGGCGGTAGCGGTTGCGCTGCTGTGGCAGGCTGCCGTGGTCACCGTCATCGGGTTCGTCTGCTGGTACATGGGCATGCAACGCATCGGCGCCGAGCGCGCCACGCTCTTCTCCGGCCTGATCCCGGTCTCCGCCGTGCTCACCGCACCGCTCGTCGGCACCGGGTCCTCCGGCATCGCGCAGGCCAAAGGCAGCCTTCTGGTCCGGCTCGGCTTCGCACTCGGGTCGGGCGTCTGTCCCGGAACGAAGTGGTCCGGAGCGAGGGTTCGACGACGGGTGCGGTGTCAGCGGCTGGTGTCGAGAATGACGCGCGCCACGAGCGCCGGATCGTCGTTCATCGGCACATGCCCGCAGCCCGGCAGCCGGACCAGCCGGGCGCCGGGGACGGTGTGCTCGGCCCTGATGCCCTGCCTGCGCAGCAGGATCCGGTCCCGGCCGCCCCAGGAGAGGGTCACCGGCAGCCCCGGCACATCGTCGGTGAACGCGGTGCCCCGCCCCCCGGCGAGAGTCCGGTGGAAACCGGCCGTCTCGCGCAGGGCGACAGTCTCCGCGACGACGGCATCGGCTGAACGCCGGCCGGGCCGGGCGTAGATGGTTCTGGTCAGGGCGGTGCGCCCGGCCGCGCTGCGGGAGAGTCGCTCGATCAGCGGGACGGGCATCGCCAATGCGGCCTGCCGCATCGCGCGCAGCGTCCCGAACGCGTAGCGCCGCTCGCTCTCGCTCCAGAATCCGGCGGGCGAGAGCGCAGTCACCGACCGCACGGGCTTCTCCCGGCCGAGCGCCAGCGCCAGCAAACCGCCGAGCGAATTGCCCGCCACACGCGGCCGGTCCAGACCGATCGCCCCGCAGAACGCACCGAGCACCGTGACCACCGCCGGCGGGTCGTACGGCAGTCCGTCGGGCAGTTTTGGCGAGACGCCGAAGCCGGGGAGATCGACGGCTATCACATCCCGCTCCACGGCGAGCACGGACAGCACCGGGTCCCAGGCCTGACGGTGGTGGCCGATGCCGTGGAGCAGAAGCAACGGCTCGCCGGCGTCGGTCCGTTCATGCGCCACGGACGCGGTCCGGGGCCCTTGAGGTGAGTCGACGCTGAACGAGACCGTGGTGGCCATGCTGCTGCTCCCCGGGTGATCCGGCATGAAGGGGCCATGCCTGAAGGCGACTTAGACGTCTCGTCAATAACAATTACCGATCAGTAGCCAGCAGTTCAGGATGGGCAGGCGATTCGCGCTGGACAGGGCGCGACGGGTCGGCTGGGATGGATGGGTGACAGCCGACACCGCGACCGATGTCTTCGAGAGCCACCGCCCCGTACTCACCGGCGTTGCCTACCGCATGCTGGGCCGGATCGCCGATGCCGAGGATGTGGTGCAGGAAGCCTGGCTCCGCTGGTCCTCCGCTCCCCGTGAGGACGTACGGGAGCCGCGTGCCTTTCTCGTGCGGATCATTACCCGCCTCGCCATCGACCGGCTGCGGCAGGTGCAGTCGCGACGTGAGGCGTACGTCGGGCCGTGGCTGCCGGAGCCGGTGGTGACCGATTTCGGGCCTGCCGTGCCCGACACCGCGGAGCGGGCCGTTCTGGCCGACTCCGTCTCGGTCGCCGTGCTTGTCGTCCTGGAGTCCCTGTCGCCGCTGGAACGAGCCGTCTTCGTGCTCCGCGAGGCGTTCGGCCTTCCGTACGCGGAGATCGCCACCGCTCTTGACCGGACCGAGGCCGCGGTCCGCCAGCTGGCGGGACGTGCGCGACACCATGTGGCGGAGCGCAAGCCGCGCTATGACGTCGACCCGGCCCACCGCCGTGATCTCACCGAGCGGTTCCTCGCCGCGGCGGCGGGCGGTGACATCGAGGAGTTGCTGGCCCTGCTCGCACCCGACGTCCGGCTCGTCGGGGACAGCGGGGGAAAGTCCAGGGCGCCGCTGCGGGTCATCGAGAGCGCCGACAAGGTCGGCCGCTTCCTCTTCGCGGTCGCCCACGACCATGCCGGGGATCTCGACTCCCGGCTGCTGGAGCTCAACGGCGGGCCGGGGCTGCTGTTGTTCCTGGGTGGAAAGGCCGACTCGGTCGTTCAGCTGGACGTCAAGGACGGGCTCATCCAGTGCGTCTATATCGTGCGGAACCCTGACAAGCTCACCCGCTTCGCCGACCTCCCGGAGAAGTAGCGGGCCGCTGGTCGCAGGCCGAGCTCACAACCGGCGTCGGTGACTTTGGCAGTCCGGAGCCCGCTACCACCCGCTACCACCCGCTGCCGACCCACTGTTCGAAGCCCCACGACAAGCCCCTGGTCGTGGGGCTTCGTGCTGTGCTCGCCTCACGTCATCACGAACGTCCTGTGAACGCTCTGCGGCAGATGCCCGTTTCGCTGTGTGACCGGATGAGGATTGGTCTTGACCAAGGGTGTGTGCCGTCCTATGGTCTCAACGTTAAGACAAGAACCTTTAATAAATAGCGTCGCGGAATAGCCGCTGGGTGATTGCGGAGGACAGGGTGGGGACCACGCAGCTGGAATCGGTGCAGGAGCCGAAGTACTGGCACCTCAAGACCGTGCTCAGCGAGGCACTCGACTCCGACTTTGCGGTGGGCGAGATCCTGCCCAACGAGCGCGAGCTCGCCGCCCGCTTCGGAGTCGCCCGAGCCACGCTCCGGCAGGCCCTGGAGCAGCTCGAACTGGAAGGCAGGCTTCAGCGTCGCCGCGGCGTCGGGACCACCGTCGCCCCGCCGCGCGTCGGCGTCGCCGTCTCCACGGCACAGCGGGACTGGTCCGGCGGTGGCGTGGTGGAGACATGGCAGCCGATGGACTGCACGACAGCGGTCGCGCCCTCGTCGGTGGTGGCCGTGCTCGGCGTGGAAGCCGACGAGCCGGTGCACATCGTGCGCCGGACCCGGGTGACCCATGGGCAGACGGTCGCGGCGGAACTCCTGTACGTCCCTTCGTCGTCCGTGCCCGAACTCTCCGTGATCGACGCCCCGTCCGGGCCCGCCCGGGCCCGTGCGGTCCTGCGCGAACTGCACCGCCTCGGCCTCGACGGCCAGGACCGGTCGGTGGAGCTCGGCTCGGCGCGGGTGGACGACGCCAAAGAGCTCGACCGGCTTCCCGGCGCCCCCGTGCTCGTCGTCACCACCCGCTACCTCGTGGAGGGCGGGACCGCCGCGCTCTCCGTCGCCACGTACCGGGCCGACACCTGCCGACTCACCTTCGGTGACTCGGGCGACCTGGAGGTCAACCACCACGACCGGGAGCGCCAGGCCTCCTGAGTACGGTCGGCTCCTCCGGCTCTTCGCCTGTACGTACGGCCCGTCGCAACTCAGCGGCGGGCCGTCACCGTTCCCTCCACGGCGAAGAGCTGCTCCTCCACGTGGTCGAGAGCCAGCCGCAGGGCACCGGTGGCCACCGCAGCCTCGCCGAGCAGGGACAGCGTGACCCGTGGCGGCCGAAGGCAGTAGCGGGCCAGCTCGCTGCGGAGCGGATCCAGCACATCGTCCAGCCCGGTGGCCCAGCCACCCACCACCACGAGCTCCGGATCCAGCGCCAGCACCAGCGCCGCGACATCGTGCACCAGGCGCTGAATGAAGCGTTCGACCGCCGCCTGCGCCCGGGCGTCGCCCTGCCGGGCCTCCGTGAACACATCGGCGACCGCGGGCTCGTCCAACGGATGCAGCGGAGTGCCCGTCGTGGACAGCAGCCGCTCCGGAGTCACTTCGCGGCCGAGCAGATGCAGCGCGCCGATCTCGCCCGCAGCACCGCCGAAGCCCCGGTGCAGCCGCCCGCCGATCAGCGAACCGGCGCCCGGGCTCAGCCCCGCCAGGACGAAGACGACGTCGTCGGACTCGGTGGCCGCGCCCTTCCAGTGCTCCGCGACCGCCGCGGCATTGGCGTCGTTCTCCACCAGGACGGGACAGCGGAAGGAGCGCCGCAGCCGCTCACCCAGCGCGAGACCCGTCCAGCCCGGCAGGGCGGTTCCCAGCCGTACCGTTCCGTCTGCCTCCACGATCCCGGGACTGCCGACCCCCACCGCACGCAGACTGCTCCTGGCCACACCCGTCCGCCGCAGGAGGTCGGCCACCACGGCCCTGACCTTGTCGAGCCGGTCGTCGGAGCCGACGGTCTCGGACAACTCGCGGGCGCCCGCGCCGATGATTCGGCCGTCCAGCCCGGACAGCAGCGCGGAGACGCGGTGCGGGCCGATCTCGATACCGAGCAGATGCCCGGCCTCGGCATGGAACCGGAACCGGCGGGCCGGCCGCCCCTGGCGTCGGGCCTGGCCTCCGTCGGGCATCGACTCGACGACCAGTCCGGCCTCGAAGAGCCCCTCCATGACCCCCTCGACCGTCGGACGGGACAGACCGGTGATCCGGGTGAGGTCCGTCAGGGTAGGGGCGTCGGCGCCACGCAGAGCGTGCAGCACCACCGCGGAATTGATGCGTCGCAACAGCGACGGATCCCCACCGGTCAGCCGGCCCACGGTGTGTCCTCCCAGCTCTAACGCATGTCAGGCGGATGGTACTCGCTGCCCAGGTGCGGGGCGACCATGGGCCGCAGGGGGCTTTCCCCGGGCTGGAACGTCAGCCCGGAGCGACGAACCCGGATTCATATGCCGCGATCACCGCTTGGGTGCGGTCCCTCGCTCCCAACTTGGCCAGTACGGCACTGACATGGGTCTTCACAGTCTCGACGCCGACCACGAGCTTGGCAGCGATCTCGGCATTGGACAGGCCACGGGCCATCAGCCGCAGGACCGCGGACTCCCGCTCGGTCAGCGCTGCCCGGTCCATGACTGCGCGCGCCTTGCTCGTCCCGTACTCGGCGGCGAGCTGTCGGACTGCCGCCGGGAACAGCAGCGACTCACCCTCGGCGACCAGACGCACCGCATGCACGATCTCGGCGGGCCGGGCACGTTTGAGGAGAAAGCCGTCCGCACCGGCACGCAGCGCCTCATAGACGTACTCGTCGTTCTCGAAGGTGGTCACCACCAGGATCTTCGGCGGATCAGGCACCGTACGCAGCACCACCCGTGTGGCCTCGATACCGTCCATCAGCGGCATCCTGACATCCATGGCCACCACGTCGGGGCGCAGCTGATGCAGCAACGGGATCACAGCGGCGCCGTCGCCCGCTTCGCCCACCACCTCGATATCGGGCTGAGCCTCGAGGACCGCACGCAACCCCGCGCGGACGAGGGGTTCGTCGTCGACCAGAAGTACGCTAACCGGCATTGGGCCACCCTACGGGTTTGTTCTGCAACCCCTGGTGGCGTTACGACGACAACTGTGGCATCTCGCCGCCTTGCCGGATCACCCGCCGGCATCCGATACGCCGATGTCCCCGGCCTCGCGGTGTGTCGCATCCGACGCCACGCGCCGAATCACAAGGGACTACGACGCATTCCGCAAGCCGTTCAACGGAAGCCTCGCATGAACGCGCCATTCCCCCTTGTGCGCCCCCGTCTCGGCCTTTCCGCCCAGCAGTGCTGCCCGCTCCCGGATGCCTCGCAGCCCGCTCCCGCCGCCCGGCACGGCTGCCGAATCAGCTGTCGAGCCGCTGAGCGGATTGGTCACCTCCAACTCCAGTCGGCCGTCGGTGACGGTGATCCGTACGCGGACGGGGACCGTACCCGAATGACGAAGCACATTGGTGAGGGACTCCTGAAGGATGCGATACCCCTCGCGGGACACCGCACCCGGAACCCGCTCCAGCGGACCTGACACATCGGCGTCGATCTTCGCGCCCGAACCGCGCGCGGAGTCCAGCAGCCGGTCCGCTTCGACGAGCGTCGGACGCTGTCCCACCGGCGCCCCTGATTCGCGCAGAACCCGCAGAACCCGCTCCAGATCGTCGAGTGCGTCCCGGCCCGTCTCCTCGATCGCGGCCAGGGCCCGTTCGGTGAACTCCGGGTCGCCCGCCGCCCGGGCCGCGCCGGCCTGTACGACCGCGACGGTCAACGCGTGCCCGATCGAGTCATGCAGTTCACGTGCGATGCGGTTGCGCTCCAGCAACTGCTCGGTGCGCTCCTCCAGAGCGGTCAGCCGCTGCACCGGCGAGGGGCCGAGAAGCCGCTCGGCGGCCGCGGTGATCAGCCGGCCGCTCAAGACGACGACGGCGAGCAGTACCAGGAGAGGCACGGGGGTGAGCAGGGCATACCACCAGTGCGGATCCACCCCGCGGACCAGCCACTGATCGCTCGGGCCGTTGCCGGAGGCAGTGAGGACGAGGTCCACGGCGGTTGCCGACAGCCACACCGTCGCATACCCCACGGGAACGGCGAGCACCATTCGTGTCTCCAGCCACAGCACGGTTCTCCAGCGATCGGCCCAAGTGGTCGCCGTGGCCGCGGAGATAGTCGCGTCGGTTCTGCCTCGTTGTTCCGGCGCGAGCAGAAGCTGTGCCTGCACACCCTCGGCCAGCCGCATACCGGGCAGCAAGCCGACCGGTACGGCGAAGACCATGGGCACCCACGGGGTATCCGGTGAGATGAACATCCACACGCTGTAGCCCGCACCCGGGACGAGGAGATGCAGCCACCGGGTGTAGGTGACGGATGCGGCGAGCGGACGCAGGAGGCGGAACATGCAGCCATCGTGTCAGCCGCGTGGGCGCAGTGGCTCCCCCGAGAGAGGGAGACGATCCCCGCCCGCGGGGGAGGCGAGAGGCCGGGCGTGGCCGCGAGGCTTGGGACATGACCAGCATCGACGTCCATGAACTCACCAAGGAATTCGCTACAACCCGTGCAGTGGACAACCTCACGTTCAGCGTGCGGCCCGGGCGCGTCACCGGCTTTCTCGGCCCCAACGGCGCAGGCAAGTCCACCACCATGCGACTCGTTCTCGGCCTCGACAGGCCCACCGGCGGCACGGCCACGATCGGCGGGCAGCTCTACGCCACGCTCGACGATCCGCTGCGCCGGGTGGGTGCCCTGCTGGACGCCCAGGCCGCGCATGGCGCGCGCACCGCGCGGAATCATCTGCTGGCCCTGGCGGTCAGCAACGGCCTCGGTGCGCGCAGAGTCGAGGAGGTCCTGGAGGAGGCAGGCCTCGGCGCGGTGGGCGGAGCCCGGATCAAGACCTTCTCGCTCGGGATGCGACAACGACTTGGCATAGCGGCCGCGCTGCTGGGCGACCCGGAGGTCGTGATGCTGGACGAGCCGTCGAACGGCCTCGATCCGGAAGGCATCATCTGGATCCGGGAGCTGATGAAGCGGCTCGCCCGCGAGGGCCGCACGGTCCTGGTCTCCAGCCATCTGATGAACGAGACCTCGTCGTTCGCCGACCACCTCGTGATCCTCGGCCGGGGCCGGCTCCTCGCCGACGTGCCGATGCAGGATTTCCTGGACTCCCGCAGCAGGCCCCGCGCACGGGTCCGCACAACCGAGTCCACGAGGCTGCGCGACGTCCTGATCCGTAAGGGATACAAACCTGCGCAGGGTGACGACGGCTGTTGGACCATCGAGGACGCGAAGGCCGGGGAGATCGGCGCGATAGCCGCCACCGAAGGCATTCCTGTCCTGGAACTCGCTGACGAGCAGGCCACGTTGGAGCAGGCCTACCTCGACCTCACCGCCGATGCCGCGGAATTCGCATCTGCGTCCGCCTCATCCGCCAACCGTCAGGAGGCCTGACCATGTCGACCACCGCAGTGCTGCGTTCCGAATGGATCAAGATGAGATCGGTCCGGTCCGTCGCGGGGTCCTTGGCAGCCGTCCTTATCGTGACCCTTGCCGTTACCTTGCTCGCCTTCTCCACCGTCGGCCAGGCCGAGGCGGACAACGCCGATGCCGAACCGGTCTTCGACGCCTTCTACGCACTGAACTTCGGCCAGATCGCTGCCATCAGCTTCGGGGCGACCGCGCTCTCCTCCGAGTTCCTCAACGGAGCTCTGCGGGTATCGCTTGCCGCCGTTCCGCGCCGCAACCTCTTCTACGCTGCCAAGATCGCCCTGGTCGGGGCGCCGGCACTCGTCGTCGGTCTTGTCACCAGCTTCAGCGCCTTCCTCGTGGGGCAAATGTTCATGGGGAAGTACGCGATCGGCCTGGGGGAACCGGGTGCCCTGCGGGCAGCCATCGGGGGCGGGATCTACCTGGCGCTGATGGCTCTGTTCGCAGCCGGACTGACAGTGCTGCTGCGCAGCGCCGTGGCCGTGCTGAGCCTGCTCATTCCGTTCGTGCTCATAGTCTCCTTCGTGGTCGGTGACGTCGCGGGCGGCGTCGCGCAGTATCTGCCGGACCGAGCGGGACAGTTGGTGCTCCACCAGAACCCCGGAGGAAGCCTCGGACCGTGGGGCGGGCTCGCAGTGACAGCGGCTTGGGCGGCGGCCGCGCTGCTTGCAGGCTGGTGGGCGATCCGGCACAGGGACGCATAGCCCGCTGCCCCGATCCGAATACGGAGCAGGGCGGCTGAAAGCGCCTCAAAGCGCATGGCAAGGAGCGGTTGTCAGTGCCGGGAGGTTTACTGGCGGCATGACCACCGCACATCACCTCCGCCTCATCGACGCGATGCGCACCCTGGACTTTCCCACGGAGCGCATCCGGTCGGGCTCGGGGGTCAGCGGGCCCGGTTACCACACGGCGTCCCTGCACGCGGACGTCGATCACTGGGACGACGACGAGGTGCGGCGACTGAAGCACCGGGCCCAGTGCCTCGCAGAGCATGACGTACTGCTGACGCTGCTCGCCGGTCGCTGGGGGGAGCCGCAGACGATCAGCCTGTGGAGCGCACAGGAGCGGATGATCGCCGGCGATGAGATACCCGAGGCATGGGCCGAGACGGTTGCGGGCTGCGAGTATCTCCAGCTCTGGAAGATCGAGGACCGGTGGATCGCCATCGGGTTGTACCTGGAGGAGGAAGGACCGGGGTGCGAGCTGAACGTGGTGGTGACGGAGATCGATCCGCCGTGAAGTGAGCGGGCTGCGCAGGTGAGGGCGGCAGGCGTCAGGCTTCGTCGGTGGGGACGGTGTCGTGGTGGTCGACGCGGGCAAGGAGACGTCCGTACTCCTCCGCCATCGTCCGAGCGGTCCAGTGGGCGTTCAGGCCGCTGGGGTTGGGCAGGGCCCAGACGCGGGTGCCGCCGATCGTGTGGTCCTGCGGGCCGATGCGGGCGGTCCGCCTGCCGAAGGCCGTGCGGTACGCCGTGACCCCTACGACCCCCAGCCACTGCGGTCGCAGGTCCTCGACCTTGGCTGCCAATATCTGTCCGCCCGCGCGGAACTCCTCGGTGGACAGTTCGTCCGCCCGCGCGGTGGCGCGGGCGACCACGTTGGTGATGCCGAGGCCGTACCGCAGCAGTTCGGCCTGTTCGGCCGGCTTCAACTGCCGAGGGGTGAAGCCGGACCGGTGGAGCACCGGCCAGAACCGGTTTCCGGGGTGGGCGAAGTGGTGGCCCGTCGCTGCCGTCATCAGGCTCGGGTTGATTCCGCAGAAGAGCACACGCAGGCCGCCCGCGACCACATCGGGAACGGCGCGGTCGCGGGCGGCCTGGAGCTCTTCGGGTGACATCCGGCTGTGGCCGAGGCCTTCAGAGGATGGAGCCCGGCGTGTACGCGGCGGCCTCGGGGTGCTGCTTGGCGATCTCCTCGATGCGGGAGATCAGCGCGGTGACCTGGTCGCCCGCCGCCCCGGTGAAGGAGAGCTTGTCGGCCATCAGCGCGTCGAGCTGCACGCGGTCCAGCGGGATGCGGTCGTCGGCGGCCAGCTTGTCGAGCAGCTCGTTGCGCTCGGCGCCCTGCTCGCGCATGGCCAGGGCCGAGGCGACCGCGTTCTCCTTGATCGCCTCGTGGGCGACCTCACGGCCGACGCCGGCGCGCACCGCGCCCATCAGCACCTTGGTCGTGGCGAGGAACGGAAGGTAGCGGTCCAGCTCACGGGCGACGACGGCCGGGAACGCGCCGAACTCGTCGAGCACCGTCAGGAAGGTCTCCAGCAGACCGTCGAACGCGAAGAAGGCGTCCGGGAGTGCCACCCGGCGGACCACGGAGCAGGACACATCGCCCTCGTTCCACTGGTCGCCCGCCAGCTCGCCGGTCATCGACGCGTAGCCGCGCAGGATGACCATCAGGCCGTTGACGCGCTCGCAGGACCGGGTGTTCATCTTGTGCGGCATCGCGGACGAACCGACCTGACCCGGCTTGAAGCCCTCGGTCACCAGCTCGTGCCCGGCCATCAGACGGATCGTCTTGGCGACCGACGAGGGGGCCGCGGCCAGCTGGACCAGCGCGGTCACCACGTCGTAGTCGAGCGAGCGCGGGTAGACCTGGCCGACCGATGTGAAGGCCTCGGCGAATCCCAGGTGTGCGGCGATGCGCTGTTCGAGGTCGGCGAGCTTCCCGGCGTCGCCCCCCAGCAGGTCGAGCATGTCCTGCGCGGTTCCCACGGGGCCCTTGATGCCACGCAGCGGGTAGCGGTCCAGCAGGTCTTCCAGCCGCCCGTACGCCACCAGGAGCTCGTCGGCGGCGGTCGCGAAGCGCTTGCCGAGCGTGGTCGCCTGGGCGGCGACGTTGTGGGAGCGACCGGCCATGACCAGCTCGCGGTACTCGCCAGCCAGCTTGCCGAGCCGGGCCAGGACCGCCACCGTGCGGTCGCGCATCAGCTCCAGGGAGAGCCGGATCTGAAGCTGCTCCACGTTCTCCGTGAGGTCCCGGGAGGTCATGCCCTTGTGGACCTGCTCGTGACCGGCGAGGGCGTTGAACTCCTCGATCCGGGCCTTGACGTCATGCCGGGTGACCTTTTCGCGCTCGGCGATCGAGGCCAGGTCCACCTGGTCGATGACACGTTCGTAGTCGGCGAGCGCGGCGTCCGGCACCTCGATCCCGAGGTCCTTCTGAGCGCGCAGCACCGCCAGCCACAGCCGGCGCTCCAGCTTCACCTTCTGCTCGGGGGACCAGAGGACGGCCAGCTCCGTGGAGGCGTAGCGGCCGGCCAGGACATTGGGGATGCGAGGCTTCGCAGACACAGCAGTCACGTGTCCAGAGCTTACCTGCCGTCCCGGCCTGTTCGTGAGCGTCCACCACGTCCAGAAGGTCCAGGTCAGAGGCTCCTGGACCACCGCCGTCCCACGCGCGGCGTGTGCGACGCGCGTGGGACGGAACGGCCCCGGGCCGGTGATTCCAGCACCGCCCGGGCCTTGGCGCGAAGCCCTCCCGCGTCCGGCGCGGGGACCGGTGCACCACCGGCCCCCGCCTGCACGTACGCGGAGCGACGACTCGGTGACGACGCGTGTGGTGCGGCCTGTCAGCACCACGCGGCGGAGGAACCCGCGGCATGGGGGCTCAACGACGTCCGTAGTAGAGGGCGTTGTGCGCGGTGTCCGGCAGGTAGAGCACGTCGTTTCCGTCCGAGTCCCGCCGCACTGCGAGCCGGTCCGTGCTCACGCCCGGCGCGGCGGACTGCGCCGTCCAGGTCCCGTCCGCCGACTGCGTCGCGGCGAAGACGCGGTCGGTACCGGAGCCGGTGACGTAGTAGATCCGCTTGGTGTCCGTCTCGTCCCAGGTGATTCCGAGTGCCGCGGCGGTCTGGCCACCGGCGTACACGGTCTTGCTGACCCAGTCGCTGCCGCTCGGGTACGCGTAGTAGACGCGGAAGTTTCCGCCGCTGTCGGCCGAGCGGTAGCGGTAGGCGACCTTCGGGGCGGAGCCGTCGAGGGTGAGCTTGGCGCTCTGCACCGCCGGACCCGTGTAGGCGTTGTCGATGCTCCACTCCTCGCCGGCGGTGAGCCCCTGGATCACGTCGGAGGTGTCGGGCGTCACCGGGACGGTGAGCGCCGCGCCCGCGCTGTCCGCGAAGGCGCCGGTCGACGGGTCGTATCGCAGGTAGGAGAGCTGGTGCCGGAACCCGGTCGCCGGGGCCTTGGCCCACTCGTACAGCAGGTGCACACGCCCGGCGGCGTCCACCGTCAGGTCGTCGGGGTACACGGAGCGGTTCAGCGCACCGGCGAAGGTGGCGACCACGCTCCAGCGTGAGACGGCGTTGTCCCAGCGGTACAGCTTGCCGGGGCGCTGGTCGGCCCCGGAGCCGACACGGGCGGCCAGGTACAGGTCGCCATTGGGTGCGGTGGTCACGACCGGGTAGGTGATGCCGACGCCCTGGTCGGGCAGTTCGGCCGCGTGGTCCGTGACGTCCCCGCCGGGGGCCTCGGTGCGGAAGTATCGCCAGGCGTCGGCGTGCATGGAGGCGAACACGTGCAGGCGGCCGCTGCCGTCGCGCGCGAGGGACGGCTGGTTGTGACCGTTGTCGTCGGCGAACTCGGCCTGCTGTCCGCTCTTGTCGAGCAGCGGCAGACGGCTCCAGACGCCGTCCGGGTCGCGCCGCGCGATGGCCGGGCGGTGCGTGGCGGCCGTCGAGCCGGGCTCATTGAAGGCGAAGTACGTGTACTGACCGCGGCCCTTGTACGTGGCGACCGGCGTCCACCAGGCGGCCTGGTTCGACGAGTCCATCGCGTACGGGACCTTCTCGATCACCGTTGCCGCGGCTGCCACGGGGTCCGTGGTGTCGGCCTGGGCGGCCGGGACGAGCGTGAGCAGGGCGGCCAGGGCCGCGGCCGAGGCGGCGTACGCGCGTGCCGTGGGACGTCGCAAGGTGAACTCCTTCGCGGGCGTGATGTGAGGCGTGACGGGAGCGGTTCGCAGGTCGGCCCACCCCCTCCGCTGCGCCGGAACTTACAACAGATCCCAGATTGTGAATAGGGATTGCGCAATGCGGATATGAGATACGTCTTAGGGATGGTGTATGCAGCATGGCGAGGGGCCCGGTGAAGGCCGTTCTGCCTTCACCGGGCCCCTGACCGCCCGCGCGCCGATTCAGCGCTTGATGAGGTCGGTGACCTCCTCGGCGGCCTTCTTCATCGCGTCCTTCGGCTTCGACTGGCCGACCAGGACGGCCTGGACCTGCTTGGCCACGGCTTCCTCGATCTGCGCGTTCTGGGCGAACTGCCAGAACGGGCTGCCGGTCGCCGAGTCGGTGATCTTCTCGGTCCACTCGGTGGTGAAGGTGTCCTGTGCGACCTTCGGGTCGGCCAGGCCCGCCGTGGTGGACGGCGGCAGGGCACGGGAGGCGAAGTACTCGGTGGTGGTGGCGCGGTCGGAGGTGGTGTGCAGCGCGAACTCCGTCGCCGCGTCCTGCCCCTTGCCCTTGACGATCGCGATCACGCCGCCCCACAGCAGCGCCTGCGGCGTGTCACCGGAGCGCAGTACCGGCCGCTTCATCGGCTGCATCGCGTCGGCCAGGGTCTTGTCCTTGGACTGGGCCGCGGTCACGCCCTTGCCGATGATGGCGTCGTCGTAGAAGGCGGCCTTGCCCTGTCCGAACAGGGCGCGCGCGTCGAAGCGGTCCACGTCCGCGGCGATCAGCTTCTCGTCGTGCAGCTTCTTGTACCAGGTGACGGCGTCGATGGAGGCGTCGTCGCCGATGGTCACCTTGGTGTCCTCCAGGAGTGTGCAGCCGAAGGTCTGCATCCACGGGAAGATGTCCTTGAGCTGCGCGACCTTGGTGGCCGCGGCGTAGGGCACGACACCGCCGCCGAGCCCCTTCAGCTCCCGCAGCGCGTCCTCGAACTCCTCGATGGTGGTGGGGTGCTTCTTGATGCCGGCCTCCTCCAGAAGCTTGGAGTTGGCGATCACGCCGATCGAGCCGGTGTTCCACGGGAGGCCGTACTGCTTGCCGTCGTACATGCCGCTGTCCAGCGCCACATTCGTGTAGCCGCCCTTCAGGGCCACGGAACTGAGGTCGGCGAGCTTGCCCATCTGCGCCACTGCGGCGAGCCAGGCGATGTCCAGGTGCACCGCGCCGGTCGTTTCCCCGCCGCCGAGCTTGAGGGTGAGCTGGCTCAGGTACTCGTTGTACGGGTACGAGACCGCGCGGACCTTGGATCCCTCGGCCTTCTCCCACGCCGCGATGATCTTCTCGATCGACGGCTTGGCGGCCTCCTCGTTGAGCGACCAGGAGGTGAAGTCGAAGTTCTTGGACTTCGTGTCACCGCCGTTGGAGGAGGTGCCGGCGCCGGACGGTGCGCAGGCGCCGAGCGCGCCGGCACCGGCCACGCCGAGCGCGCCGATGCCGAACATGCGCAGCGCGCCGCGCCGGGTGATGCCAGAGGTGGTCATGGTGTCTCCATGGGGAGTGGGCGGAAGGGGAGGTGCGTGGGGGAAGGTGCGGGCGGATCTCGGGGTTCAGCTCTTGACCGAGCCGGCGGTCATGCCGCCGACGAGGTAGCGCTGCAGGAACATGAAGGCGACGACGACCGGCGCGGACACCACCAGGGACGCGGCCATCAGTTCGGGCCAGGCGGTCTGGAACTCGCCGATGTAGGTGGAGACCAGACCGGGCGGCAGGGTCTGCTTTTCCTTGTCGGCCAGTGTTACGGCGAAGATGAAGTCGTTCCAGCCGCGGACGAAGGCGAACAGGCCGGCGGCGATCATTCCGGGCGCGGCCAGCGGCGCGACGATGGAGTGCAGCGTCCGCCACCGGGACGCGCCGTCGATGGACGCGGCCTCCAGCAGGGCGTCCGGGATCGTGTCGAAGATGCCCTTCAGCATCCAGACGCACAGCGGCATCGTGAACGTGGTGAAGGACAGCACCAGGGCGGTGTACGTGTTCAGCAGGCCGAAGCTGGAGAACACGGCGTACAGCGTCACCAGCAGGAGCGCCTGGGGGAACATCTGGGAGGCCAGCACCAGGTGCATCAGCGAGCGTCGTCCGCGGTAGCGGAACTTGGAGAACGAGTAGCCCATGTACGTGGCGACGACCACGCTCAGTACGGCGGTGATCGAGGCCACGATGAGGGAGTTGACCAGGTACTTGATCAGCTGGTCGTTCTCGGCGAGGGCCGTGAAGTTGCTGAAGGTGATGTCGGTGGGTATGAGCTTCGGCGGGAACTGGAAGGTCTGCTCGGGGCTGCTCAGGGCGGTGACCAACAGCCAGTAGACCGGCAGCATGCCGAAGGCGCCGATCACCAGGATCGCGGTCCAGGCGGCGATCCGCGAGCGCAGCAGGTCTTTGCGTATCCGGCGCCGCTTGGCGGGCCTGGCGGATGTGTTCAGCCGGTCGGTGCCGGACAGCGGGGTGGTGGTCGTGGTGGTCATCGGGCGTCGCCCTTCCGCTCGCTGATCCTGAGGTAGACGGCGACGAGAATGAGCAGGAGCAGCATCCACAGGCCGCCCAGCGCGGTCGCCCGGCCGATGTCGAAGCCCTTGAAGGCGGTCTGGTACACGGCGGTCGCGAAGGTCTCGGTGGCGCCGGCCGGACCGCCGCCGGTGAGCACGTAGATGGTGTCGAAGTGCTGGAAGTTCCAGATGAACTCCAGCAGCAGCACGATGGAGGCGACACCGCGGACCTGCGGCCAGGTCACGGCGAAGAAGCGCCGGATCGAGCCGGCCCCGTCCATCGAGGCCGCCTCGTGCAGTTCCTTGGGCACGGTCTGCAGACCGGCCAGGAGCATCACCATCATCCAGGGGAAGCTCGCCCAGGTCTTGGTGACGATGACCGCGAGCATGGCGGTGCCGGGCTGGCCGAGCCAGGAAATGGACTCCTCGATGATCCCGGCCTTCATGAGGATGCCGTTCAGCACGCCGTAGTTCGCGTTGAAGATCCACATCCACAGGAAGGAGACCACCACGCCCGGGATCACCCAGGGGAACAGGAACAGTCCGCGCAGGAAGCCGCTGCCCTTCAGGCCCGAGTTCAGCGCGAGCGCGAGGGCGAAGCCGACCACGAAGGGGACGAGCGTCGCACCCACGGTGAAGATCAGCGTCTGCTCGAGGATGGTGAGGAAGTCGCCGTCCAGCCAGTAGGTGAAGTTCTCCAGGCCGACGAACTCGCGGCCCGGCAGCCGCAGATCCTGCTTGAAGAAGCCGGTGAACAGCGCGGACAGCAGCGGATAGATGATGATCGTCGCGAACAGGGCGAGCCCCGGTGCGGTGAGCAGCAGTGCGAACGCGCCGTTGGAGAGCCGTCCGCCGGTCCGCTCACGGCGTGGAGCGGCCTTCTGTGGAGGTGCGGCCGTACTCATGGGTGTGTCCTCTCGAACGGTGCGGGAGCGGTGATGCAGGGCGTGGCACGGGAGGCCGTACGCGGGCAGGCGGATGCGACGCGGCCGGGTGTGAGCGGTGAGCCGCCTCGTCCCCCGCTTCGGCCGGGGCCCTGTGTGAATGCCATGCATGCTCCGTTGAACGCAAGTTGCAGCATGCGGGATCGTTCTCCATATCGTGCGACGGCGTCAACCCTTTAGGTCAGTGAATCGCCGGTTCTGTGCAAGGCCGGCGAACTCGCCGCACATGCCATGAGCTTGGCAGATGGCCCACGGCGGCGATGTCGTCGGCTGCGCTGGAAACCTACAGCACATCCCACTGTCCGAACAGTGGTTGCATAATATGCATGTGATGTACGTTCAAGGCCGCTCCGCTGTGGCGGAGAGCATCCGAGCATCACATCAAGGAGGCCGCTCCGTGCGGGAAGAAGAGGTCCATTACGACATCGCCGTCATCGGCGGTGGCCTGGCGGGGACCTGCGCGGCCATCGCCGCTGCCCGGCTCGGCCGACGCGTCGCCCTGGTCAACAACCGGCCCGTCCTGGGCGGCAACGCCAGCAGTGAGGTCCGCGTCTGGGTCTGCGGCGCCACGGCCCACGGCGTGCACCGCTGGGCCCGCGAGACCGGCATCATGGGCGAGCTGTACACCGAGAACCAGTACCGCAATCCCGAGGGGAACCCGTACTACTGGGACCAGGTGGTTCTCGACGCGGTCCGGGCCGAGCCGGGCATCGACCTGTACCTCAACACCGACGTACGGGAGGTCGATGCGAGCGGCCCGGACGACGCACGCGAGGTCCACTCCTGCACCGGCTGGATGATGGGCTCCGAGCGACGCATCACCTTCCACGCACGGCAGTTCCTCGACTGCACCGGCGACGGTCTGCTCGGCCACCTCGCCGGCGCCCACCACCGCATCGGCCGTGAGGCGCGCTCGGAGTTCGGCGAGCCCTGGGCGCCCGAGGAAGCGGACCGGGCGCTGCTCGGGTCGACGATCCTGTTCCACACCAAGGACACGGGCCGGCCGGTGAAGTTCGTGGCGCCCGACTGCGCCCGCGACCTCACCACCACGCCCATCCTGCGCAACCGCGTGCTGCGCACGGGCGACAACGGCTGCGACTACTGGTGGATCGAGTGGGGCGGCGAGCTGGACACCGTCCACGACAACGAGCGCATCCGCGACGAACTCCAGGCCGTGATCATGGGCATCTGGGACCACATCAAGAACTCCGGAGAGTTCCCGGACGCCGAGAACCTGACGCTGGAGTGGGTCGGCAGCCTCCCCGGCAAGCGCGAGTACCGCCGCTTCCTCGGTGACCACATGCTGACCCAGCAGGACATCCTCGAACAGCGGCAGTTCGCCGACCGCGTGGCCTTCGGCGGCTGGTCCGTCGACCTCCACCCGGTGCAGGGCATGTACGCCGACGAGCCCGGCGCCCGCCAGCGCTACGCGGACGGCATCTTCCACATCCCGCTGCGCTCCCTGTACTCGGCGAACGTCGCGAACCTCCTGTTCGCCGGGCGCAACATATCCGCCACCCACGTCGCCTTCGGCGCCACCCGTGTCATGGCCACCTGCGCCACGCTCGGCGAGGCCGCGGGCACGGCCGCCGCGCTGTGCGTCGCCGAGAGTCTCAGCCCCCGCGAACTCGCCGCGAACCACCCCGAGCTGGTGCGCCGCACCCTGCTGCGGCAGGATGCCTCGGTCATCGGCCTGCCCGACGACGACCCCGACAACCTGGCACGCACGGCCCGCGTCAGCGCCTCCTCGTACCTGAGCCGCCTGGCCGCCGAGCCCACGCCCACCGCGCCCGGCGAGCCCTACCCGCTCACCCGTGACCTCGCGCTGCTGCTGCCGGTGGACCCGGCACTCGACACGGTCGACCTGCTCGTCCACGGTGCCCCCGGCGAGCGGCCGAGCGAACTCACCGTTGAGCTGTGGAGCACCGGCCGCCCCGAGAACGCGGTCCCCGTCGACCACATGCTCACCACCACGGTGACCGTGCCGCCCGGCGGCCCCCACTGGGTCACGGCCCGCTTCGGCCACCGCCCGGACACCCCGGAGAACGTCGTACTGATCGTGCGTGCCTGTCCGGACGCGGCGCTGGTCCTCGTCCCCGAGCGCACCGACGGCGTCCTCGCACTGCGCAGCAGGATCGAAGGAGACGCGGCCGTCGACCACGACATCCCGGAGGAGGACGGCCAACTGGTCCTGGAGTGGCAGGCCCGCGGCCTGCGCCGCCGGACCTTCGGCTTCCGTGCGACCCCGGACACCGCCGCGTTCCTGCCCGAGCGGGCCGTCGGCGGATTCCAGCGCGCCTACGGGGGGCCGCAGATGTGGTCGTCCGAACCACTGCCCGACCCGGAGCGAGCCGCGCAGTGGCTGCGCCTGGACTGGGACAAGGAGCAGCTGCTCACCGAAACACGCGTGGTGTTCGACGACGACGTCGACGAGTACCTCAACAACCTGCACCGCCACCGCACCCCGTTCGAGGTCATGCCGGAACTGGTCCGCGACTACCGGATCCAGGGCCGCGAGCCCGACGGCACCTGGCGCACGCTGCTGACCGTGACGGGCAACCGCCGCCGCCACCGCGTGCACGAGCTGAAGGGCGCGGACGGCGGGCCCGTGCGCACCGACGCGCTGCGGCTCGTGGTGGACGCGACGCACGGGGCGCGGCACGCGCACGTGATCGCGTTCAAGGCGTACGGCGCGTAGTCACGAGACGAAGGGGCCCGGTGAAGGTGTTCGACCTTCACCGGGCCCCTTCGCCTGCGTGATTCAGAGGGCGCCGAGTGCTTGGCTGATGGCGTCGGCGGCTTCGATGACCTCGCGGGTGAGGGCGTGGCGATGCCCTTCGCCCTCGGTGCGGTTGCCGAGGAGGGAGGTGGGGCCCCACAGGGAGATGGCGGCGACGACGTCGCCCGAGGCGTCGCGGACGGGCGCGGCGAGCGAAGCGCGGCCCAGGGCGCGTTCTTCGGCTTCGATGGCGTAGCCGGTGCGGCGAACGGTGTCGATCTCGGTGTCGAGCAGGTCGTGGCTGGTGGTCGTGTAGTCGGTGTGTGCCGCGAGCGGTTCGGGGAGCAGCTTGCGGCGTTCCTTGGGAGTGAGGCCGGTGAGCAGGCATTTGCCGATGCTGGTGGCGTGCAGCGGGGCGGTGTGTCCGGCCTGCGTGTACGACTTGGGGGCGCGGGTTCCCTCGAAATTGCACAGGAACATCAGCTCGGTGCCGCGGCGGATGGCGACGTTGGCTCCCAGCCCGGTGCGGGTGGCGAGGTCCTGGAGGACCATGCGGGCGGCGCGGTGGACGGGGTGGCGATTGGCGGCGGTGGCCGCGAGCGGGAGGATGCCGAGGCTGAGGCGGTAGAGGTTGCTGACGGGGTCGCGTTCGACCATGTCGAGGCGTTCGAGGGTGGACAGGAGGCGGGAGGTGGTGGAGGAGCCCAGTCCGGTGAGTTCGGCGACGTCGGAGACGCGCAGTTCCGGACGGCCGGAGTCGAGTGCGCGCAGCACCGAGACCGCTCGTTCGACGCTCTGGTTCGTCCCGGCGTCGGTCGCCCGCGTAGCCATGACCCTCCTCATTTTGCAAACGGCTTGCACAATCTGCATCAGCATATCGCGTCGATCTGAGGCTTGTTCTTGAAATCCGCCAGCTCGTGGCCGGAACGTATGCGGGTCGTTCAACCTGCTGCACGGGGCGCCCGCGGGCGGACGCCATCGCCGTGCAGGAAGACGTACGGCGGGGCGGACGTCTTCGGTGATGTCGCCGGTGCGCACCGCGGCTTCGTCGCCTTCGCCCGGGAAATGGACCTGTGGGCGGCGGCGTCATCGCAAGCCGGATGAACCTTGACAGACTCGCAAGTAAGTTCGAATGAAGCTGCGGGGGAAGGCCTCCGACGCCGCGGTCCGGATTGTGGGGTGCTACGGGAGCGGATCCGGGTCGACCCGGCGCCACGTCGCCACGGGCCCGGGTTCGCGGGAGTCGTCGGGGGTGACCCAGAACGCCCTCCCCAGCTCGGCGCTGTACTGGGCACCGGACCTTCCGTCCCCGGAGGAGCGGCCGGTCAGCCGGCGGCCGATCCACGGCATCAGGTGCTCGCGGGCGAAGCGGAAGTCCTCGACGCGTCGCCGGGCCCACCTGGGCGGCGCGGCGGCCGGCAGTGGTGTCCGCCAGTCGTTCTGCGCAGGCAGTCCCAGCGTCTGCCAGACCGCCTCGGCCACCCTGCTGTGACCGTCGGCCGTCAGATGCAGCCGGTCGACATCCCACAAGCGGGGATCGCCCAGGGCCGGCGCCCCGTACAGGTCGACGACCACCGCGCCATGCCGGACCGCCAAGTCGTCGACCAGGGAGAACAACTCCTCCATCCGCGGACGGAAACGCTCCATCACCGGGCCGTTGCGCCCCGGGCTCCGCATCAGCACGAGCTTCTTGCACGAGGGTGCGAGCCGTTCCACGGCCTCTTCGAGCCGCCCCCGGACCATGCCCATGTCGCACTTCGGCCGCAGCGCGTCGTTGAGTCCGCCCACGAGCGTGACGACATCGGCCCGCATGGCGACGGCCACATCGACCTGCTCGTCGACGATCTGGCCGATCAGCTTGCCCCGCACGGCGAGATTCGCGTAGCGGAATCCCGGCGTACGGACGGCCAGCCGCCCTGCGAGGACATCGGCCCAGCCGCGATAGGAACCGTCGGGCAGCAGGTCCGACATTCCCTCGGTGAACGAGTCGCCGACCGCGACAAGACT
This sequence comes from Streptomyces sp. NPDC001880, assembly GCF_053594575.1. NCBI lineage: Bacteria > Bacillati > Actinomycetota > Actinomycetes > Kitasatosporales > Streptomycetaceae > Streptomyces > Streptomyces sp. NPDC001880. The sequence continues at coordinate 3,246 of NZ_JBSFET010000061.1, read as the reverse complement.
GCTGTAGGAGGCATTTATTTCCATGGCGATGCGATCGTATCGCGGTGGGTTTGGCCCCCTCCGGGGTTCGGTCCGGGGGCGCGGCCGGATACCGTGCCGCGCCCCCGGCGCCCGTCAGCGTGCCTTCGGGCGCCCCACCAGTTCGCGGAGCACATCCTCCATGGTGACCATTCCGGCCAGCCGGCCGTCCTCGTCGAGCACCGCCGCCAGGTGCGTACGGCTGCGCCGCAGCGCGGTGAGGACGTCGTCGAGTGGTGTGTCGGCCCGGACCCGTGCGATGGGGCGCATCGCCGTCACCGGGAAGGACACATCGCGCGGCGTGGCATCGAGGGCGTCCTTCACGTGGAGATAGCCCAGGATCCGCTCCCCCTCGTCCATCACGGGGAAGCGCGAGAATCCGGTCTCGTGCGAGAGCTGTTCCAGTTGCTCCGGCGTGGTCCCGATCCTGGCGTATGTGACCCGGTCCACCGGCATCACCACGTCCCGCACCGGGCGACGGCCCAGTTCGAGGGCGTGGCGCAGCCGCTCGGCCGAGCGGTCGTCGACCAGCCCGGCGTCGCCCGCGTCCGTCACCAGCCGGGCCAGTTCGTCGTCGGAGAACGTGGCGGCCACCTCGTTCTTCGCCTCGACGCGAAGGATCTTGAGCAGCGCGTTGGCGAAGGCGTTGATCGCGAAGATGACCGGACGCAGCGCCCTGGCGAGGGCCACCAGCGGCGGTCCGAGCAGCAGCGCGGCGCGCACCGGCTCGGCCAGCGCGATGTTCTTCGGCACCATTTCACCGAGGAGCATGTGCAGATAGGTCGCCACGGACAGCGCGATCACGAACGAGATCGGATGGATCAGCCCGTGCGGCACGCCCACTGCGTCGAAGACCGGCTCCAGCAGATGTGCGAAGGCCGGTTCGGCGACGATGCCGAGCACCAGGGTGCACAGGGTGATGCCGAGCTGCGCCGCCGCGAGCAGCGCCGATACGTGTTCGAGTCCCCAGACGACGCTTCGCGCCCGCCTGTTTCCGGCCTCGGCCTCGGGCTCGATCTGACTGCGGCGCACGGAGATCAGCGCGAACTCCGCCCCGACGAAGAAGGCATTGACGACCAGGGTCAACAGTCCGATGAAGAGCTGGACGGCGATCATCGTGCGTCCTCCGTCTGCTCGTCGTCGCCGGGCAGCGGCGCGTGCAACAGAGCACGCGCGGCGCGGCGTCCGGACGCGTCGACCACATCGATCCGCCAGCCCGCCAGATCGACCGTGTCACCCACGGCGGGGATCCGGCCGACCTCGGTGGCGATGAGCCCGGCGAGTGTCTCGTACGGTCCGTCCGGCACCCGCAGTCCGATCGTCTTCAGCCGGTCGACGCGCGCGGCTCCGTCGGCCGACCACAGGATCCGTCCGTCGGTGTCCTCGCCGGCCGGTGCGAGGTCCGCGGTCTCGTGCGGGTCGTGCTCGTCGCGCACCTCACCGACCACCTCCTCGACGATGTCCTCCAGTGTCACGACCCCGGCCGTGCCGCCGTATTCGTCGATGACGACGGCCATCGTGAGCTTGCCGGACAACCGGTCCAGGAGCCGGTCCACCGTGAGGGTCTCCGGCACGAGCAGGGGTTCGCGCAGCATCTCCGAGACGCGGGTACGGGGCCGCTGCTCGGCGGGGATGGCCAGCACGTCCTTGATGTGCGCCACACCGACGACGGTGTCCAGACTGCCGAGATAGACGGGGAAACGGGACAGGCCCGTCGCCCGGGTCGCGTTCGCGACGTCCTCGGCCGTGGCCTGCACCTCCAACGCGGTGACCTGGACCCGAGGGGTCATCACATTCTCCGCCGTCAGTTCCGCCAGGTTCAGGGTGCGGACGAACAGCTCCGCGGTGTCCGCCTCCAGCGCACCTTCCTTCGCGCTGTGCCGGGCCAGCGCAGCCAGCTCCTGCGGGCTGCGTGCGGAGGCCAGTTCCTCGGCCGGTTCCAGGCCGAAGCGCCGTACGATCCGGTTGGCGGTGTTGTTGAGGTGGCTGATGAAGGGCCGGAACACGGCGGTGAAGGCCCGCTGCGGTGTGGCCACGGCCTTCGCCACGGCGAGCGGGGAGGAGATCGCCCAGTTCTTCGGGACGAGTTCACCGACGATCATCAGGAACACGGTCGACAGCGCCGTTCCCAGCACGAGGGCCACCGAGGACGCCACGCCGGGGGACAGGCCCAACGCCTCCACCGGACCGCGGATCAGTTTCGCGATGGACGGTTCGGAGAGCATGCCGACCACCAGGTTGGTGACGGTGATGCCGAGCTGAGCGCCGGAAAGCTGGAAGGTGAGGCTGCGTACGGCTTTCATGGCGCTCGCCGCGCCCCGCTCGCCCTGCTCGACGGCCCGTTCGAGCTGGCCGCGCTCGACGGTCGTCAGGGAGAACTCGGCCGCGACGAAGGCACCGCAGGCCAGCGAGAGCAGTACCGCCACGAGCAGCAGAAGCACTTCGGTCATCGGTTCACCTCCGTCCCATGATCGGGCAGGGACAGGAGGACCGCTCGGTGCCGGCGATGTCGACTACTCGGAGGCTCGCCCATGGGCGGACGCTCACACCTTTCGGAAGGATCGGACAGGAGAACACCTATGGTAAAGGATCGGCAAAGTCGTCCGGTCTCCTGCTGATTCCCTCAGTCCATGAGCGGCTTCACCCAGCGCCGCCAGTGATCCTCGCGGTGGTAGCCGCCTGCGGTCCATGTGCGATGGGCCCGTTCGTTGGCTTCCAGGACCATGGCGTCGACCCGTCGCCCGCCCAGGTCGAGGAACCGCTGTTCCGCCGCCTCCATCAAGGCGGTGGCGATACCCTGCCGACGGCAGTCGGGGTGCACGGCCAGTCGGTATACGGAGCACCGCCAGCCGTCGAATCCGGCGATGACGCTGCCCACGAGGTGACCGTCGCGGTCCGCCAGCAGCAGGGCCCCGGGGTCCCGGCGGATGAGCCGGGCCGCCCCGTCGTGGTCGTCGCTGATGCTCGTTCCCTCGGCGGCCTCGCGCCAGAACCGCAGTACGGCGTCGATGTCGGTGAGGTCGGCGCAGCGGATGTGGAGATCACTCATGGAGCGAGCCAAGCAGAGCACCGATCCGTTCGGCGAACGGTTTCGGCATCGGACAGTGACTCCGTGACTGCGTGACTGCGTTGCTCAGTAGGCGGAGTTGACGTTGTCGATGGATCCGTAGCGGTCGGCGGCGTAGTTGGCGGCCGCGGTGATGTTGGCTACGGGGTTGGTGAGGTCGT
>NZ_JBSFET010000060.1:0-37966 GCF_053594575.1 Streptomyces sp. NPDC001880 | reverse complement strand
GGACCGTCTCGGATCCGAGACGGTCCGGGGCTCCGTCGTACGCCCTTGCCGGTTACTTGTTGCGGCCGCGCTTCTCGCGGACCCGCACCGAGATGTGGATCGGGGTGCCCTCGAAGCCGAACTCCTCACGCAGCCGGCGCTCGACGAACCGCCGGTAGCCGTGCTCCAGGAAGCCCGAGGCGAACAGCACGAAGCGCGGCGGCTTGGTACCGGCCTGAGTGCCGAAGAGGATCCGGGGCTGCTTGCCACCGCGGACGGGGTGCGGGTGGGAGGCGACGATCTCGCCGAGGAAGGCGTTCAGCCGGCCGGTGGGGACGCGGGTCTCCCAGCTGGCGAGAGCGGTCTCGATCGCCGGGACGAGCTTCTCCATGTGCCGGCCGGTGACGGCCGAGACATTGACCCGCGGCGCCCACGCGATCTGCGCGAGCTCCGTCTCGATCTCGCGCTCCAGGTAGTAACGGCGCTCCTCGTCGAGCTTGTCCCACTTGTTGTACGCGATCACCAGTGCGCGCCCGGCCTCCACGGCCATGGTGATGATCCGCTGGTCCTGGACGCTGATGGACTCGCCCGCGTCGATCAGGACGACGGCGACCTCGGCCTTCTCCACAGCGGCGGCGGTACGCAGCGAGGCGTAGTAGTCCGCGCCCTCCTGGAGGTGGACGCGGCGGCGGATGCCGGCCGTGTCGATGAACTTCCACGTGATGCCGCCGAGCTCGATCAGCTCGTCGACCGGGTCGCGAGTGGTGCCGGCGAGCTCGTTGACGACGACGCGGTCCTCGTTCGCCACCTTGTTCAGCAGCGAGGACTTGCCGACGTTCGGGCGGCCGATGAGCGCGATCCGGCGCGGGCCGCCGATCGCGGTGCCGAAGCGCTGGGCCGGGGCCTCGGGAAGCGCTTCGAGCACGGCGTCAAGCAGGTCGCCGGTGCCGCGGCCGTGCAGCGAGGAGACCGGGTGCGGCTCGCCGAGACCCAGCGACCACAGCGCGGTGGCGTCCGCCTCGCCGCTCTGTCCGTCGACCTTGTTGGCGCACAGCACGACCGGCTTGCCGGCCCGGCGCAGCAGCTTGACGACGGCTTCGTCGGTGTCGGTCGCGCCGACCGTCGAGTCGACCACGAAGACGACCGCGTCGGACGCCTCGATCGCGTACTCGGCCTGGGCGGCGACGGAGGCGTCGATGCCCAGCACGTCCTGCTCCCAGCCGCCGGTGTCGACGACCTTGAAGCGGCGGCCCGCCCACTCGGCCTCATAGGTGACGCGGTCTCGGGTGACGCCGGGCTTGTCCTCGACGACCGCCTCGCGGCGGCCGATGATCCGGTTCACCAGCGTCGACTTGCCGACATTGGGACGGCCGACGACGGCGAGCACGGGCAGCGGACCGTGTCCGGCCTCGTCGATCGCGCCCTCGACCTCTTCGAGGTCGAAGCCCTCCTCCGCGGCGAGCTCCATGAACTCCGCGTACTCGGCGTCGCCAAGCGCTCCGTGCTCGTGGTCCGAGCCGTCGGAGTGAATCTGGTCGTTCATGAAGTCCGTTCCTCTTTGCATCATCATCGATGGGCCACGACCCCGCGGCCCACTACTCAAGTCTTACCTAGCGCCCGGTGAAACGCCTGGCCTCGTCCAGATGGGCGGTCAGCCGCCCCTGGATCCGTACCGTCGCTTCGTCCAGCGCCTTGCGCGTACGCCTGCCACTGCCGCCCGCCTCGAAGGCGTCGCCGAAGACGACATCGACCCGGCTGCGCAGCGGCGGCAGTGCCGATATCAACCGTCCGCGGCGCTCGGTGCTTCCCAGGACGGCGACGGGCACGATCGGCGCGCCGCTGCGTACCGCGAAGTAGGCGAGCCCGGCACGCAGGGAGGCGAAGTCGCCCTCGCCCCTGGTGCCCTCGGGAAAGATCCCGAGCGCCCCGCCGTTCGCCAGCACGCCGAGGGCGTGGGTGATGGCGGTACGGTCGGCGGTCGTACGGTCCACCTTCAGTTGCCCGATTCCACGCAGGAACGGGTCGAGCGGGCCGATGAACGCCTCTTTCTTGATCAGGAAGTGGACGGGCCTGGGCGCGGTGCCCATCAGCATCGGACCGTCGATGTTGTGCGAGTGGTTCACCGCGAGTATGACGGGTCCGGATGCGGGAACCCGCCACGCACCGAGGACGCGGGGCTTCCACAGCCCGTACATCAGCCCGATGCCGATCCCGCGCCCGACCGCCGCACCGCGCGGCGAGGGCGAGCCCGTGGCCTGGGTCACTTCGTGGCCCGCTTCTCCTCGACGAGGGTGACGACACACTCGATGACCTGCTGAAGGGTCAGCTCGGTGGTGTCCACCTCGACCGCGTCGTCCGCCTTGGCGAGCGGGGAGGTCTTGCGGCCGGAGTCGGCCGCGTCCCGCTTGATCAGCGCCTCCTTGGTGGCGGCGAGGTCGGAGCCCTTGACCTCCCCGCTGCGGCGGGCGGCGCGGGCCTCCGGGGAAGCGGTGAGGAAGATCTTCAGGTCGGCGTCGGGCAGGACGGTGGTGCCGATGTCCCGGCCCTCGACCACTATGCCCCGCTCGGCCGCGGCGGCGATGGTGCGCTGGAGCTCGGTGATCCGGGTGCGCACCTCGGGGACCGCGCTGACGGCGCTGACCTTGGAGGTGACCTCCTGGGTGCGGATCGGGCCCGAGGCGTCCTCGCCGTCGACGGTGATCGTCGGGGCGGCGGGGTCCGTGCCGGAGACGATGACCGGCTTGGCGGCCGCGGTCGCCACCTCCATCGCGTCCTGCACATCGATGCCGTTGTTCAGCATCCACCATGTGATCGCCCGGTACTGGGCGCCGGTGTCCAGGTAGCTCAGGCCGAGCTGCGCGGCGACGGCCTTGGACGTGCTCGACTTACCGGTGCCGGAGGGCCCGTCGATGGCGACGATCACTGCGGCCGGGGCCGTACGGGTTTCCACGGTGGTGGACACCTTCCTGGTACACGGGGTGGGCGGGACGAGGGCGCGTGCGAACCCGCCCCGCACAAGGTTACCGAGTGCCGGAGCGGGTCTCTGCACCCCTGTGGACAACGGCCTCCCGGTCCCGCGGCCCCGGGCCTACTGCCGTATCGACCAGCCCCGCTCGCGCAGCGCAGCGCTCAGTGCGGGGGCCGCGCTCGGCTCGACCATCAGCTGAACCAGGCCGGCCTGCTGGCCGGTGGCGTGCTCGATGCGCACGTCCTCGACGTTGACCCCGGCCCGTACGGCGTCGGCGAAGATCCTGGCCAGTTCGCCCGGCTGGTCGCTGATGAGCACGGACACCATCTCGTACGCGGTGGGGGCGGTCCCGTGCTTGCCCGGCACCCTGACCCGGCCCGCGTTGCCGCGGCGCAGCACGTCCTCGATGCCCTCGGTGCCCTCGCGGCGCCTGGCGTCGTCGTCGGACTGCAGGCCGCGCAGCGCCCGTACCGTCTCGTCGAGGTCGGCGGCGACCCCGGCCAGTACGTCGGCGACCGGGCCCGGGTTGGCGGAGAGGATCTCCACCCACATCCCGGGGTCGGAGGCGGCGATCCGGGTGACGTCCCTGATGCCCTGGCCGCAGAGGCGTACGGCGGTCTCGTCGGCCTCCTCCAGGCGGGCGGCGACCATCGACGAGATCAGCTGCGGGGTGTGGGAGACCAGGGCGACGGCCCGGTCGTGCGCGTCGGCGTCCATGACGACCGGGACGGCACGGCAGAGCGCGACCAGTTCCAGGGCGAGGTTGAGGGCCTCGGTGTCGGTGTCACGGGTCGGGGTGAGGACCCAGGGCCGGCCCTCGAACAGATCCGCGGTGGCGGCGAGCGGGCCCGACCGCTCCTTGCCGGCCATGGGGTGCGTACCGATGTACGGCGTGAGGTCGAGGCCGAGGGCTTCCAGCTCGCGGCGCGGGCCGCCCTTCACGCTGGCGACGTCGAGGTAGCCGCGGGCGATGCCGTCCCGCAGGGCGGTGGCCAGCACCGAGGCCACATGGGCGGGCGGCACGGCGATGATCGCCAGGTCCACACGCTCCTCGGGCGCCTCGTCCGTGCCGGCACCCAGCGCGGCGGCGGTGCGGGCCGACTGGGGGTCGTGGTCGACGAGGTGGACCTGGATGCCGCGCCCGGCGAGGGCGAGGGCTGCGGAAGTGCCGACGAGGCCCGTTCCGATGACGACGGCGGTTCTCACTGGGCGATGTCCTTGCGAAGTGCGGCGGTGGCACCGAGGTACACGTGGGCGATCTCGGACTTGGGAAGGTACGTCTCGACGTGCGCCAGGATGCGCACCACCCGGGGCATGGCCCCCGCGATGTCCAGCTCCTGGGCGCAGATCAGTGGTACGTCGACGATACCGAGCCCGCGTGCGGCGGCGGCCGGGAAATCGCTGTGCAGGTCGGGGGTGGCCGTGAACCAGATACTGATCAGATCGTCCGGGACGAGGCTGTTGCGCTCCAGGACGGCGGTGAGCAGGGCGCCGACCCGCTCGTCCATGTGCCCGGCCTCGTCCTGCTCCAGCTGGACGGCTCCGCGGACCGCTCGTACCGCCACGTCGTGCTCCTCGGTTCGTCGTACGTGTCGCGCCTGCTGTCCGCCTGCGTGATCTCTCTGCCCGGTCAGCCTAGAGGGGCCGCGGGCCCGGCGGTCCGGGGTGCTCTGTCCGTGAGACGGGGCGGCACACCGTGACGGCCCGGGGCCTGCCCGGCGCTGGTCCGCCCGGTGGGCCCTCGGGCCGCTTCCGCTGTCAGAGTTGCGGCTCCCGGTCCAGCTCCTCGATCGAGCGGCCCTCCGGCGCCTCCCCCGACGGAGTCAGCTTGTCGACCCCCCGTCGGCAGCGACCGGGCGATCCCGTGGGCGGCCTGTTGCGGGGTCCCCCGCGTCCCGGGCGGCCTTCTGCAGGGTCTCGTCCGGCAGCGCCTCGCTGATCCGGGCGCCGCTGACCGCCTGGTTCTCACCGGTACCGACCCAGGACTGCGCCTGGTCGACGAGGCCGGACCCGGTGAGCATCCCGGTCAGCCCTTCGAGCGCGTTGCCACCGCCGCCCGTTCCGCCCTGGCCGCCGCCGAGTGCGCCCAGCAGCGCGCCAAGGATGTTCCCCGCGCCCCTCCGGCCGCCGCCCTGGCCGCCGCCCCGCCAAGCTGCCCACCAGACTGCCGAGATCGTTTCCTGCCATGGTTCCGCCTTTCCCAAGGAGGCGATTTATCGACTATGTCGATAAATCGCGGCCTTCTGCCACTTGAGCGGGGCGCCTGAGGGCGCTCCCGTAATCCCTGGTGCAACCCGTTTTCGCTCACATACCCTCGCCGGCATGATCACCCCTGATCCCGAGGCTCTCGTACGCGACCACACGGTCTACTCCTGCGTGATGGGCTCACGCGCCTTCGGGCTCGCCACGGAGGGGAGCGACACCGACCGGCGCGGAGTCTTCCTCGCGCCGACCCCGCTGTTCTGGCGGTTCGAGAAGCCGCCGACGCATGTCGAGGGCCCGGCGCAGGAGCAGTTCTCGTGGGAGCTGGAACGCTTCTGCGAGCTGGCGCTGCGCGCCAACCCCAATGTGCTGGAGTGTCTGCACTCTCCGCTGGTGGAGCACGTCGACGCCGTGGGCCGTGAACTCCTGTCCCTGCGTGGGGCGTTCCTCTCCCGGCTGGCCCACCGGACCTTCGCACGCTACGCATCGGGTCAGCGCAGGAAGCTGGAGGCGGATGTACGGCTGCACGGGGCGCCGCGCTGGAAGCACGCCATGCACCTGCTGCGTCTGCTGGCCTCCGGCCGGGACCTGCTTCGCACGGGCGAGCTCAGGATCGAGGTGGGCGCGGCCCGCGAGGAGCTGCTTGCGGTGAAGCGGGGCGAGGTGCCGTGGGCGGAGGTCGACCGCCGGATGAACCGCCTCGCCGAGGAGAACGACGAGGCCGCGAAGAACTCCCCGCTCCCCGCGGAGCCGGACCGGGCCCGGGTGGAGGACTTCCTGATCCGCACCCGCCGGGCGTCCGTCTCCTGGACCGAACACCGGGTACGGGACAACCCTTAGGGTCTTTCGTCTGGAATTCGTCTGGATCAGGCCGGATCAGGCCGGATCAGGGAGCGGGGTCCGGTGCGTGCGATCGCAAGGCGGAAGAGGGAGCCGGATGGGGTCTCCCCTGCTCAGCCGAAGCCGAGAGCCTGGGGGAAGGGGCCCTGGCGAACGACGACAACGCGGCAGGCGTGCGTGCCGGGCCCCGCCCGCCCGGCCTGATTCAAATGGAAGACCCTAGGACCACCGCCCCGTCAGCCGAGCCCGCACCACAAGATCGTGCAGCGCGTCGAATCCGCCGGCCACCTCGGGAAGTCCCGATTCCGCCTGGGCCTCGTCCAGCACCCCGTGCAGCGCCCCGACGTCCCGGGACAGCATCGCACCGTCGACATCCCCCGCTCCCCCGCGCTCCGCCTCGGCCTTCGCCTCGATCAGCTCGGGCAGATACGCGGGCGCCGCCACCTCTCCGACGAGGGTCGGCAGATGCGCCCGCACCTCGCCGCTGCGCATCAGGTGGATCCCGGTGAGCAGCGCCCGGAACGTGTACAGCAGCGGCTTCAGTTCGCCGGTCCTCCCGAAGAGCCGCCACTGGGTGCCGGCGAAACCCCGGTAGTGGTGGGCGTGGTTGCGGGTGAGCACACCGGGCGCCAGGTCGATCAGTTCCGCGTGCGGCTCGCTCGTGTGCACGACGAGCGGCGAGAGCAGCTGCTCCAGCACATAGCCGTTCGGCTTCAGCATCAGCCGGACGAACTTCCGCAGATCGTGCGTGACGAGATCCATCTCGGTCCCGTCCCGGTCCCACATGCGCGAGCGCGTCTCCTCGGCCTCGCGCAGACCCACGAGGTCCTCCGCGGGCAGGAGATGGACCCCCCGGAGGTCCACATCCGAATCCTTCGAGGGGAACCCGTACAGATGCGCCCCGGAGACCGTGGCGAACAGCAGTGGGTGGCGCTCTTCGGCGAGGACCGGGCCGAGGTCCGTGACCGGCAGCCCGGCCTCCTTGAGGTGCTTGGTGTCCGTACCCATGGCTCAAGAATCCCAGAGCGCCCCCAGCGCCAGCAGGTCGCTGCGGTACTCGATCCGCTCCGCCCACTCCTTGGGCCAGGCCCCGGCCCCCAGGTGCGCCCCGGCGAACGCACCGGTCAGGCAGCCGAGGGAGTCCGAGTCGCCCCGGGTGCAGGCGGCGCGGCGGAGTGCGGTGACGGGGTCCTCGGGGAAGAGGAGGAAGCAGTGCAGGGCCGTGGCCAGGGCCTCCTCGGCGATCCAGCCGTCGCCGGTCAGTTCGCAGGGGTCGGTCTCCGGGGACGGGTCGCGCAGCGCGTCCTGGACCCGGGCCAGGGCGGTGAGACATTCGTCCCAGCCGCGCTGGATGTACAGCTCGGGCGAGGAGTCGCCCGCGTACCGCCAGAGGTCGCCGAGCCAGCGCGTGAGATAGCGGCCGCTGTTCTCGTACGCGTACGAACGCAGTTGCCCGATCAGGCCCGTCGGCTCCGCCCCCTGCGCCAGCAGGTGCACCGCGCGGGCCGTCAGGTCGGACGCGGCGAGCGCGGTCGGATGGCCGTGCGTGAGGGCAGCCTGCAACTGGGCGGCGCCGGAGCGCTGTTCGTCGCTCAGTCCGGGTACGAGTCCGACCGGCGCGACCCGCATGTTGGCGCCGCAGCCCTTGGAGCCGGTCTGGCTGGCCTCCTGCCAGAGCCGGTCGCTGTCGAGCAGGCGGCAGGCGGTCATGCAGGTGCGGCCGGGGGCGCGGTTGTTGTCGGGCGAGTGGTACCAGTCGACGAACTCCTCCCGCACCGGCCGGGTCAGCCGCAGCGGGGTGAGCAGACCGCGGTCCATGGCGGTACGGATGCCCCGCCCCAGGGCCAGTGTCATCTGGGTGTCGTCGGTGACGTGCGCCGGCTTCGGCAGCCGCATCGCGCGCCACGGCCCGCACTTGGCGAGGATCGACGGCACGTTGTTGAACTCGGTCGGGAAGCCCAGGGCGTCGCCGAGCGCGAGCCCGGTCAGCGCGCCGGTGGCGGCCTGCTTGGTGATGGTCCTGGTCACGATCACGTGCTTCTTCCTTCCGGTCTCAGCAGTGGAGGGTGCAGGGCGGTGGCGGCACCCGCCCGGTAGAGCGCGGCCGGCTTTCCCCGCCCGCCGGTGCGGCGCGGCGATCCCTCCACGGCCTGGACGAAGCCGGGCGTGGTGAGGACCTTGCGCCGGAAGTTGGGACGGTCCAGCTCGACGCCCCAGACCGTCTCGTACACCTGCTGGAGTTCTCCCAAGGTGAATTCGGGCGGGCAGAAGGCGGTGGCCAGACAGCTGTACTCGAGCTTGGCGCCGATCCGGTCGTGCGCGTCGGCGAGAATGCGGTCGTGGTCGAAGGCGAGCGGGCCCAGTGCCCCGGCGTCCCACCACCGGGCGCCGACCGCGTCGCCGCCGCCGCGCGGCTCGGGCAGGTCGGGCACGAGTGCGGCGTACGCGACGGAGACCACCCGCATCCTGGGGTCGCGGTCCGGATCGCTGTAGGTGCGCAGCTGTTCCAGGTGGAGGGCGCCGGCGGTGTCCTCCGTCAGTCCGGTCTCCTCGGCGAGCTCCCGGCGGGCGGCGGACTCGGCGGACTCACGGGGCAGGACGAAGCCGCCGGGCAGCGCCCAGTGCCCCTTGTACGGGTCCTCGCCCCGTTCGACGAGCAGGACGTGCAGCCGGCCGCCACGGACCGTGAAGACGGCCAGGTCGACGGTGACCGCGAAGGGCTCGAAGGCGTGCGGGTCGTAGCCCGCGGGGGCGGCTGTGCTCATCGGCGCTCCGGCAGGGGCGCGGCGAACTTCCAGCTGTCGGCGAGCAGCGCGTCGACGGCGGCGACCGCGGTGGCCAGGCGCTCCTCGTGGGCTCCGGTGAGCTCGATGAACCGCCGTCCGGTACGGGTGAGTTCGGCCCGGAAGCGCTCGGTCATCCACGGCCGCAGCTCCTCGCCGTCGCGCAGTCCGTCGTCCTCGAAGGCGACGCCCTCGTGGTCGGTGAGCAGCCACAGGTGGTGGGCGACCCGGTCCGCGGTCTCCTCGACGAGCGGGTTGCGTCCGCCGATGTACCGCTCGTGCCAGACAGTGGTGGCGAAGGAGTCGGTGTCGCAGAAGAGCACCGGTGACCCGGTGCGCGCGGCCTCTTCCTCCTTGGCGTTCTGGGCCTCGGCGATCACCGGGAAGTCGTCGGTGGTGAAGGCGACGTCCTCCCACTGGGCCCCGGGCCACCGCTCGCGCAGAGCGGCCAGCTTCTGCTCGCTGAACTCCCGCCCGTACTCGGCGACGTATCCGGTCCGCGCCCAGACGCCGCCGCGCCCGCAGTAGTGGTCGGTGAGGGCGCGGGCCATCGTCGTGGTGCCGGTGGATTCCGCGCCGAGCACGACGATCCGGCGGGCGAGGGCGGCCCGTACGGGCGGCTCCAGGAAGTCCCAGCAGCCGACCGGGTCCTTGCGGACGGCGGTGCCGGAAACCGGGAAGACCGTGCGGTCGGGGTCGACGCAGACGGATTCGGCGCCGAACCGGCGGGCGAGTTCGTCCCCGTACGACTCCGAGGTGAAGACGGCGTCCACCGGCTCGGGCACGGCCCCGGTGAAGACGGCCATGTGCGCGTCCCAGATCGCCGCGTCGTGGAGGTCCATCCGGATGTCGTCGACGGCGCCGACGACCCGTACGTCCGGGTGCACCTCCCGCATCCAGGCCACCCGGTCGGCGAGCGGCACGGACTCCACGGAGGCGGCGCAGACCAGGACGGTCAGCCGCTCGCAGCGGTCCCGCGCGGTGCGGACGAGGTGGTGGTGGCCGGCGTGCGGCGGGTAGAACTTGCCGAGGACCAGCCCGTGTCCGTAGCTCTTCATGCCGTCGCCTCCGCCAACTGCCGCCGCTGCCCGCCGAGATCACGCTTCCAGTTGCGCAGGCCGATCAGGCAGAGCGTCAGGAAGCCTGCGTACAGCAGTGAGGTCAGATAGAGCTCCTTGTACGCATACAGCGGGATGTAGACCACATCGGCGGCGATCCAGAGCCACCAGGACTCGACGAGCTTGCGGCACTGTCCGTACGTCGCGGTCAGGGACAGGGCGGTCGTCAGGGCGTCCCAGAAGGGCACGGTCGAGTCGGTGGCGCGGTCGAGCAGCAGGGTGAGGGCGACGGCCCCCACCGCCCCCGCCGCGAGCAGCCAGGTCCATTCGGCGCGCGTGGTGCGCCGCACCGGCAGCTCCGGCGAGCCCGGTCCACCCCCGTGGGTCCAGGTCCACCAGCCGTAGGCGGCGAGGGCGATGAAGACGATCTGGAGGCCGGCGTCGGCGTACAGGCCGGACTGGGTGAACAGCAGGATGAAGAAGAGGTTGTTGGCGATGCCGATCGGCCAGTTGGCGAGGTGCTGGCGGGCCACGAGCCATACGCACAGGGCCCCGCTGCCGAAGCCCAGCACCTCGGTCCAGCTGACCGGGGTGTCGAGCACCGTCACCAGGGGTTGCTGCAGGGGATCGAGGAAATCCGCGAGACTCACGCCCGCCTCCTTAATAGTCACTCTGACTATAAAGGCGGAGCGGGCGCAGCAAAAGACCCGCGGCCGGTTCCTGTTCGAAAGTCGGGAACAGGAACCGGCCGCGGGCCGTGGAACGGACGGAGGAGGGCTACAGGCCGACCTCGCGCATCAGCATGCCCACCTCGGTGTTGGTGAGGCGGCGCAGCCAGCCGGACTTCTGGTCGCCCAGCGGGATCGGCCCGAAGGACGTGCGTACGAGCCGCTCGACCGGGAAGCCGGCCTCGGCCAGCATCCGGCGGACGATGTGCTTGCGGCCCTCGTGGAGGGTCACCTCGACCAGGTAGTTCTTGCCGGTGTTCTCGACGACCCGGAAGTGGTCGGCGCGGGCGTACCCGTCCTCCAGCTGGATGCCGTCCTTGAGCCGCTTGCCCAGGTCGCGCGGGAGCGGTCCCTGGATGGCGGCCAGGTAGGTCTTCTTCACCCCGTACTTGGGGTGGGTCAGGCGGTGGGCCAGCTCGCCGTGGTTGGTGAGCATGATGATGCCCTCGGTCTCGGTGTCCAGCCGGCCGACGTGGAAGAGCCGCGTCTCACGGTTGGTGACGTAGTCGCCGAGGCACTGGCGGCCGTCCGGGTCCTCCATCGAGGAGACGACACCGGCGGGCTTGTTCAGCGCGAAGAAGAGGTAGGACTGGGCGGCGACGGTCAGGCCGTCGACCTTGATCTCGTCCCTGTTCACATCGACGCGCATGCCCTGCTCGACGACGATCTCGCCGTTGACCTCGACGCGGGCCTGCTCGATCAGCTCCTCGCACGCCCGGCGTGAGCCCATGCCGGCCCGGGCGAGGACCTTCTGCAGCCGCTCGCCCTCCTGCTCGGCGCCCGGGTGGGTCCTGGGCGTCCTGATGTCGGGCTTGTTCGCGTACCGGTCGCGGTTGCGCTGCTCGATCTTGGCGTCGAGCTCCCGCGGACGGGACGGGGCGCCCTGGCGACGCGGACCACCGCTCCTGCCGCCCTGTGCGGGCTTCGGGCCGCCCTTGGCGCCGCCGCGGGCCGCCGCGCCGCGTCCCTTGCGGGGGCCGTCGCCGCTTTTCTCCCCGGTGGCGCCCACCTCGTAGCGGCGCTCCTCGGGCCGGGGCCGGCGGGGACGCTGCTCCTGCTTGCCGTCGCGCCCGGCGCCGGCGCCGCGAGGGTTCCGGCTGCCGCCGCTCCTGCCGCCGCTGCCGCTTCCGCTGTTCCTGCCACTGCTTCGCATCAAAATTCCGTCTTGTCGTCTGCGTGGGTATCCGGGGTGTCCGGTGCGTCCGGATCGAACGACGGCACACCCTCTAGCGTCTCAGCCTCGATCGCGTCCGCCTCGGGGAGGAAGGGCGCGAGCTCCGGGAGCTCATCCAGGCCACGCAGGCCCATCCGCTCCAGAAAGTAGTTCGTCGTCCTGTACAGGATCGCACCTGTTTCGGGTTCCGCGCCCGCTTCCCCCACCAGACCCCGCTGGAGCAGGGTCCGCATGACCCCGTCACAGTTCACGCCGCGGACCGCGGAGACCCTGGAGCGGCTGACCGGCTGGCGGTACGCGACCACCGCGAGGGTCTCCAGCGCGGCCTGGGTCAGCCGGGCCTGCTGGCCGTCCAGCACAAAGGCCTCCACGGCCGCCGCGTACTCGGGGCGGGTGTAGAAGCGCCAGCCGCCCGCCACCAGCCGCAGCTCGAAACCGCGGCGCTGCGCGGTGTACTCGTCGGCCAGCTCGCGCAGCGCGTCGGCGACGGCCCTGCGGGGCCGCTCCAGCACCTTGGCGAGGTGCTCCTCGGTGGCTGGTTCGTCCACGACCATGAGGACGGCCTCCAGCGCGGGCCCGAGGTCGAGATCCGCGACGGTGGAGCCGGTGCTCTCCTGCTGACTCATGCCTTCACATCCTCCTGGACGTCCTGCGTCTCGGGGTCGAACTCGTCCGTGACGACGGGCCCGGCCCCCTCTCCCCCGGCCCAGCGCACCAGGAGCTCCCCGAGCGCCTCGTCCTGGTCGAGCGCGACGGCCTTCTCCCGGTACAGCTCCAGCAGCGCGAGGAACCGGGCGACGACGGTGAGGGTGTCGGGGGCGTCCTCGGTGAGCGTGCGGAAGCTGGCCTCCCCCGCCTCCCGCAGCCGCGCCACCACGATCTCGGCCTGTTCCCGCACGCTGACCAGTGGGGCGTGGATGTGGTCGACATACACCTGCGGCTCGGCCTTCGGCTGCATCGCCTTCACGGCCAGCGCGGCGAACCCCTGCGCCCCGATGCTGATCACGACCTCGGGCAGCAGATCGGCGTGGTGCGGCTCCAGCCCCACGGTCCGCGGGAACCGCCGCCCCTCCGACACCATCCGGTCGCTGAGGATCTCCGCGATGCGCTTGTACGCGCGGTACTGGAGCAGCCGGGCGAAGAGCAGGTCCCGCGCTTCGAGCAACGCCAGGTCCGCCTCGTCCTCCACCTCGGCGGCGGGCAGCAGCCGGGCCGCCTTGAGGTCGAGCAGGGTCGCGGCGACGACAAGGAACTCGGTGGTCTGGTCCAGGTCCCAGTCCGGCCCCATGGCGCGGATGTACGCCATGAACTCGTCGGTGACCTTCGACAGCGCGACTTCGGTCACATCCAGCTTGTGCTTGGCAATGAGCTGGAGGAGCAGGTCGAACGGCCCCTCGAAGTTCGCCAGCCGGACGGTGAACCGCCCCTCGTCGGGCTCGGGGAGCCCTGATGGCTCCGGCGCCTCGGCGGGCGTCTCCACGGGCGCTTCGGGCGCCACGACAGGTGCCTCGACGGACGGCGGCGGCGCGGGGCTCTCCGCGTCGGTGCCCCCGCCGTCCGTCGGCTCCGGCTGCCCGGACCGGCCGCCCGGACCGCGCCCCAGGGGGCGGCGGGGGGTGCGGGCGGGCTCGTCGGTCGTCGGCATGAAGATCCAGGGGCAGCGGGATACGGGCGGCGGGCCGTGGCCCGTACGGGAGGGGCCGGAACCGCTCCGTCGGCGGTCGCCCACCGGGCAGGCTACCGGCGCCTCACCCGTCAGCGGCCGCGCAACCGCCGTACGAGGATGCTCGCGTCGCCCCGCGACTCCAGGTCCGCGAGCACCACCGCGACCGCCTCACGGACGATCCGTCCGCGGTCGACCGCGAGCCCGTGCTCCCCGCGAAGTACGAGGCGGGCGTGTTCGAGGTCCATCAGCTCCTCGGCGGAGACGTAGACAGTGATCTTCTCGTCGTGGCGCTCGCGGCCGCTGGGCCGTCGGTTCGCCCCGCGCCCGGCTCCGCGCCTGCGCTGCTGCTGGACGGCGGGAGCGGAGACCGCCTCCTGCGCGGCGGATGAGGCGGCCGCCGGTGCGGGCTGCTGGGGCCTGCGGCCCGCCTGCGCGGCCATCGCGCCCCGGTCGCCGTCGCGGTTGCGCAATTCCGCAGCGTCGGCGTCGGCTGCGGAGTGCTCCTCGCGCGAGGCGCCGTCGGTGGCCGGCGCCGGGTCCGCCCCGGCTCCGTCCGCCCCGGAATCGCTCTCGCCGGCCGGACCGGGCACCCGGGCCTCACCGTTCGCCTTGCGCCGCCGGTCCGCCGGGGACGAGGCCTGGAGCCCCATTCCCCCGGTGGTACGGAACAGTTCGTCGGCCCCGGGCAGACTCACTCGGCGTGACACCGGGCGAGCACCTCCCTGGCGAGCTGGCGATAGGCGGCGGCACCGACCGAGTTGGAGGCGTACGTGGTGATGGGTTCACCGGCGACCGTGGTCTCCGGGAAGCGCACGGTGCGCCCGATGACCGTGTGGTAGACGTGGTCGTCGAATGCCTCGACGACGCGCGCGAGAACCTCACGGCTGTGCACCGTACGGGAGTCGTACATGGTGGCGAGGATGCCGTCGAGCTCCAGATCGGGGTTGAGGCGCTCCTGGACCTTCTCGATGGTCTCGGTGAGCAACGCCACACCACGCAGCGCGAAGAACTCGCACTCGAGCGGCACTATGACCTTGTGGGCAGCCGTGAGGGCGTTCACGGTGAGCAGGCCGAGCGAGGGCTGACAGTCGATCACGATGTAGTCGTAGTCGGACATCAGCGGCTTCAGGGCACGCTGCAGCGTGGACTCCCGGGCCACCTCGCTCACCAACTGCACCTCGGCGGCCGACAGGTCGATGTTGCTGGGCAGCAGGTCCATGTTCGGGACCGCGGTCTTCAGCAGCACCTCGTCGGCCGACATGCCCCGCTCCATGAGCAGGTTGTAGACCGTGAGGTCGAGCTCCATCGGGTTGACGCCGAGCCCGACCGACAGGGCTCCCTGCGGGTCGAAGTCGACGAGCAGGACGCGCCGCCCGTACTCCGCGAGCGCGGCGCCCAGGTTGATGGTCGACGTGGTCTTGCCGACGCCGCCCTTCTGGTTGCACATCGCAATGATCTTCGCGGGACCGTGGTCGGTCAGCGGGCCCGGGATCGGGAAGTAGGGCAGGGGGCGACCGGTCGGGCCGATCCGCTCGCGGCGCTGGCGGGCGGCGTCGGGCGCGAGGGTGGCCGCGTACTCCGGGTCGGGCTCGTACTCGGCGTCGGGGTCGTAGAAGTGCCCCTGGGGCACCTCGTCGAAGTCGGCGAAGGGGGCGGTCTCCCGGCCACTCTCGTTGCCGGCCATGGCGTTCACGTGTAGGCCGTCCATCATCTGGGGGGCTGTCGTCATGTGCTGTTGGGTGGCGAAGGTGCGGACAGCGACGGAGCCGACAGCCTCCAGCCCGATCGGGCTCTGGCCCCGTGCGGGCATCCCTGGATGAACACCCCCGGGAGTAAATGTCGACTCATTCACAAGTCGTCTTACCTCCTTGGACGTGACCAGGAAACTTGTCGATAGGTCAGCGTGGCACCATGCCGACGTTTGGCGACTCTATGGCGTGTCACCGCTCCGCAGCAACACAATCCGCCGGACCCGGCCCGATGTGTCGGCAATCGAACACCCCGCTGTCAAGGGCGCGCAGCCACCGGGGTGCGGTTTCAACGGGTGAACGAATCGGCTGAAGAGTTACGTTCGAGACGAGTTGAACGGGGTCCCCGCAGGGGCCCGACATGCCTCCGGCCGGACCTTGCTCGGCAAGGTCCGGCCGGACGCGTGAAGTTGACGGAAGAGGTTGACCCGTCAGCCGAGGAGCGCGCTCAGCTCGACGTGCTCCAGACCGTGCGCTTCGGCGACCTGGCGGTAAACGACCTGCCCGTCATGGGTGTTGAGACCCTTGGCGAGCGCGGCGTCACGGCGCAGCGCCTCGGCCCAGCCGCGGTTGGCGAGCTCCACGATGTACGGCAGCGTGGCGTTGGTGAGGGCGTACGTGGAGGTGTTCGGCACCGCGCCCGGCATGTTCGCGACGCAGTAGAAGACCGAGTTGTGGACCTTGAAGGTCGGCTCGGCGTGCGTCGTCGGGTGGGAGTCCTCGAAGCAGCCGCCCTGGTCGATCGCAATGTCGACAAGAACACTTCCGGGCTTCATCTTGGCGACGAGCTCGTTGGTGACCAGCTTCGGCGCCTTCGCGCCGGGGATGAGCACCGCGCCGATGACGAGGTCGGCCTCGACGACGGCCTTCTCCAGCTCGAAGGCGTTGGAGACGACCGTCTGCACCTTGGTGCCGAAGATCTTGTCGGCCTCGCGGAGCTTGTTGATGTCCTTGTCGAGGAGCGTGACGTGGAAGCCCAGGCCGACGGCGATCTGCGTGGCGTTCCAGCCGGAGACGCCGCCGCCGATGACGACGGCCTTGCCGGCCGCCGTGCCCGGGACGCCGGCCGGGAGCACGCCGCGGCCGCCGGCCGAGCGCATCAGGTGGTAGGCGCCGACCTGGGGAGCCAGGCGGCCAGCGACCTCGGACATCGGGGCGAGCAGCGGGAGCGCACGGCTCGCGGTCTCGACCGTCTCGTAGGCGATGGCCGTGGTGCCCGACTTGATCAGCGCGTCGGTGCACTCGCGGGAGGCGGCGAGGTGCAGGTAGGTGAAGAGCGTCTGGTCCTTGCGGAGGCGGTGGTACTCCTCGGCGACCGGCTCCTTGACCTTGAGCACGAGGTCGGCGGCGGCCCAGACCTCGTCGGCGGTGGGCAGGATCTGCGCCCCGGCGGCGACGTACTCCTCGTCCGTGATGGAGGAGCCGGCACCGGCGTTCTCCTCGACGACGACCTGGTGGCCGTGGCGGACGAGCTCGTTCACACCGGCAGGCGTGATCGCCACGCGGAACTCGTTGTTCTTGACTTCGCGGGGGATGCCGACCTTCACGTCGATCACGGTCCTTGGCTCAGAGGGTTACCCGGACATAGCTACACATACCCGGATAGAAACTATGTAAATGGAGACACCGCGAACACACGCGGCAGAGCCATTCTAATGAAGGGTTTCGTGCTGTCTAGCCTTATAAAGCATTATTTTTCTGTCGCCACACTACGGATTTCGCAGGTCACGCCCTCTTGACTCAGCAATCTGTCGGCCAGACCCCGGTGCAGCCCGGCCGCTGCCGGGTCACCGAGCCTGTCGAGAGTGTCGGCCAGCCGGAGCTCCAGCGCCGCCTGAAGCCGCACGTCCCCCGCCCGCCTGGCCCACTCGACGGCCTCCTGGCAGGTGTGCAGGGACTCGTGCGGACGGCCCGCGTACTCCTGCACCCGTGCCGCCTCGCTGAGCGCCCGCGCCTGGGCCGGCACGTCGCCGAGCCTGCGGTACCCGGCGGCCGCGGCGCGCCAGTTGCGCAGCGCCTCGCCGTACCGCCCGGCATAGGTGTGGACGGCGCCGAGCCGCCCGTACAACCGCGCCTCGTCGGCCCGCTCCCCCTGGCTGAGCCGCTGCGCCAGCGCGCGGCCGTACCAGTCGGAGGCCCGCTGGAAGTCCCCCAGCTCGGCATAGGCACCGCCTACGGATTCCATCGCGCGGCCGGTGGCGTACAGGTCCTTCGCGGCCCGTCCCGCGTCCAGCGCGGCCCGGTAGCGGGCCAGTGCCTCCCGGGTGCGGCCGGTCCTGGCGTCGAGGTCGGCGAGATTGAGCAGCGCGGCGGCCCGCTCGCGCGGCAGCTCCCTCCGCTCGGCGACGGCCAGCACCAGACCGTGCAGCCCGTACAGCTCGGGCGCGGCGGCCTCGGTGCCCCGGTGCACGGCCAGCGCCCGCACCAGCGCGGCCACCAACCGCCTTGCCAGGGTGTCGAGTTCACCGTCCTCGACGGCGATCCGGGCCGAGGCCAGCAGGGCCGGCCGACGGATCCTCAGCCATTCGGCGGCCGCCTCGGGGCTGGGGAAACGCAGCGAGCGCGGCAGCCCGGCAAGCTTGCGGCGGGCCGGGGATCCCTCGGGTTCGGTGACCGCCCGGCAGGACTGCAGCAGCCGTACGGTCCGCTCCAGCATCCGGGCCCTGGCCAGCTGGATCTCCGCCGGCCGGTCCCTGGCCTCCAGCAGCGCCCGCAGCAGCGGCGCGAGGCAGCCGGGCACCTCGTACTGCGGCTGGTCCGCCCCGTTGCTGTGCAGCAGCCCGAGCGCCACGAAGTCGTCGAGGGTCGTCTGGGCGGCCGAGACGGAGCAGCCGGCCAGTGCGGACGCGGTGTGGGCGTCGGCGAGTCCGGCGGGGGCGAGGGCGAGCAGTCGCAGTATCCGGGCGGCCGTCGGCGGCAGCGATTCATGGGCCAGCCGGAAGGCGCGGGCCAGCGGGCGGGAGCCGGTGGACCGCTCCGTGTCGTCGGGCAGTTCGCGCAGTTGCCTGGTGGCATCGGCGACCGACGCCATGGGGCGGGCGGCGAGCCAGCCCCCGACCATGGCCAGGGCGGCCGGCAGCCCGCCGCA
This sequence comes from Streptomyces sp. NPDC001880, assembly GCF_053594575.1. Classification (NCBI taxonomy): domain Bacteria; kingdom Bacillati; phylum Actinomycetota; class Actinomycetes; order Kitasatosporales; family Streptomycetaceae; genus Streptomyces; species Streptomyces sp. NPDC001880. The sequence goes on along the minus strand of NZ_JBSFET010000060.1, from coordinate 19,732 downwards.
CTCCTCGGCGAGGGTCTCGGCGGTCCGCGGGTCGACGGTGATCCTGACCTCTCCGATGACGGGGGCGAGCAGCCGTACGGCGGAGCCCGCGTCCAGGCCGCCGATGGTGCAGGGGCGGACGCCGGGGATGCCGGTCAGCGGGCCACCGGAGGTGGCGACGACCAGGCAGTCCGGGTTGTCCGGCAGCAGCGGGTCGACCTGCTCCGCGTCCGCCGCGTCGTCCAGGAGCAGCAGGGCGCGGCGGCCGTCCAGCTCCTTGCGGACCATCTCGGAGAGTTCGTCCCCGTCCGCGCCGGGCGGCCCGGTGACACCCAGCTGGTCGAGCAGTTCGCGGGCGGTGCGCTCGGTGGGCACCGTCGCGCCGCCGGGTTCGGTGAGCCGGGCGCGGAGCAGTCCGTCGGGGTGGCCGCCGGCGACGAGCAGCCTCCGGGTGAGTTCACCGGCGAGTGCGGTGCGTCCGGAGCCGGGGCGTCCGGCGATCAGCAGGACCCGGGCGCGGGCGGCCTTGCGGCCGGCCAGGGTGTCCAGGCCGGCTCTCTCGATGTCGGCCCGCAGTTCCTTCAACTCTCGGGCGCGGCCGAAGAATTGGGGTGGGGCGGCGCCGGACGGCTCCTCGGTTCCCGCCGCCTTGGCCGGGCCGCTGGTGTCCACCGCCTGATCCGTCACGGGCCACGCTCCACTTCGCTGCACGCGTCGCCCGCCGGCGACTCCGGTCAGGGCATTCCGAGCGTAGTTCAGGCGTGCGGACGATTTCCCTGGAGCGCGGCGCGGAGGTCCCCCGAACGGATCAGCATCTTTTCCGATCGAAGGACCTCGGTGGGCCGTTCAGCGGCCCCTGGGGCCACCGCCGGCCCTCGGACCGCCGGTCCTCCCCTACGGCCCGTCAGGCCTCGAACGGGCGGGCCGGCCACGGCGCCTCGGCCGGACGCAGCGACTCGATCCCGTCACCGGCGAGGACCGCCGCCAGCGAAAGGACGCCCACCACCAGGCAGTTGTTGTGCAGCTCCCCCGCGAGCACGCCCCGTACCAGCTCCTGGAGCGGCACCCGGGCCAGCTCCATGTCGGCCTCCTCCTCGGAGACCTCGAAGCGCTCCCCGTCGGCCTCGGAGAGATTCCGGGCCAGGAAGATCCGTACGGCTTCGTCGCAGCCGCCCGGCGTGGTGTAGACGTCGGTCAGCACCCGCCAGTCCTCGGCCTTGGCGTACGCCTCCTCGTAGAGCTCGCGCTGTGCCGCGTGCAGCGGGTTCTCGCCGGGGACGTCGAGCAGTCCGGCCGGGATCTCCCAGAGCTTGTGACGCACCGGGTGGCGGTACTGACGCAGCACGACGACCCGGCCGTCGTCGTCGAGCGCGAGCACGGCGACCGAGCCCGGGTGGACCTGGTAGTCGCGGCGGACGACCGTGCCGTCCGGCATCACCACTTCGTCGGTGCGGACGCTGGTCTTGTTGCCGGTGAAGGGCGTCTCGGTCGCGGTGACCTGCCACTCCTCGGGCGTGTCCTGGAAACCCATCTACGTCCTCCCACGAAAAACAGGAACCGGGGTACGCGTCCTCAGCGGATCCGTACCCCGGTCAACGTTAATGCCTGTGCGGTGCCGGACTACTTGCCCGACGAGGCGGGCTTCGCGCCACCGGCCTTCGCGCCCGTCCTGCGCTCGACGGCCGCCTTCACCAGGCCCGCGAAGAGCGGGTGCGGGCGGGTCGGGCGGGAGCGGAGCTCCGGGTGCGCCTGGGTGGCGACCAGGTAGGGGTGGATCTCGCGCGGGTACTCGACGTACTCGACGAGTTTGTTGTCCGGGGAGGTGCCGGAGAAGACCAGCCCGGCCTTCTTCTCCAGCTCGGCCCGGTACGCGTTGTTGACCTCGTAGCGGTGGCGGTGGCGCTCCTCCACGTACGGCTGGCCGTCGTACGCCTCACGGACCAGCGAGCCCTCGGCGAGCTTCGCCGGGTACAGGCCGAGCCGCATGGTGCCGCCGAGGTCGCCCGCGCCCTCGACGTACGCCAGCTGCTCCTCCATCGTCGAGATGACGGGGTGCGCGGTGGCGGCGTCGAACTCGGTGGAGTTGGCGTCGGGGATCTCGGCGAGGTTGCGCGCGGCCTCGATCACGATGCACTGGAGGCCGAGGCAGAGACCGAGCAGCGGCACCTTGTTCTCGCGGGCGTACTGGATGGCGCCGATCTTGCCGTCGACACCGCGGTCGCCGAAGCCGCCGGGGACGCAGATCGCGTCGACGTCGCCGAGCTGCTTCGCGGCACCCGCCGAGGTCTTGCAGTCGTCCGAGGCGACCCACTTGACCTTGACCCGCGCCTTGTTGGCGAAGCCGCCGGCCCGGATGGCCTCGGTGACCGAGAGGTAGGCGTCGGGCAGGTCGATGTACTTGCCGACGAGCGCGACGGTGATCTCGTGGTCGGGGTTGTGGACGCGGTCCAGCAGGTCGTCCCACGTCGTCCAGTCGACGTCGCGGAACGGCAGGTCGAGCTTGCGCACGACGTAGGCGTCCAGGCCCTCGGTGTGCAGCACCTTCGGAATGTCGTAGATCGACTTGGCGTCCACGCAGGCCACCACGGCGGCCTCGTCCACGTCGCACATCAGCGAGATCTTGCGCTTGATGGCGGTCGGTACGTCGCGGTCGGCGCGCAGCACGATGGCGTCCGGCTGGATACCGATGTTGCGCAGCGCGGCGACGGAGTGCTGGGTCGGCTTGGTCTTGAGTTCGCCGGACGGGCCGATGTAGGGCAGCAGCGAGATGTGCACGACGAAGACGTTGTCCCGGCCGACCTCGTGGCGGACCTGGCGGACGGTCTCCAGGAACGGCAGCGACTCGATGTCCCCGACCGTGCCGCCGACCTCGGTGATGACGACATCGACGTCGTCGGTGGCCATGCGGCGGATGCGGTGCTTGATCTCGTTGGTGATGTGCGGGATGACCTGCACGGTGTCACCGAGGTACTCGCCGCGCCGCTCCTTGGCGATCACCTGCGAGTAGACCTGGCCGGTGGTGACGTTGGCGGAGCCGTCGAGGTCGACGTCGAGAAAGCGCTCGTAGTGGCCGATGTCCAGGTCGGTCTCGGCGCCGTCGTTGGTGACGAAGACCTCACCGTGCTGGAACGGGTTCATCGTGCCCGGGTCGACGTTGAGGTACGGATCGAGCTTCTGCATGGTGACCCGAAGGCCGCGCGCCTTGAGCAGGGCGCCGAGGCTGGAGGCAGTCAGACCCTTGCCGAGGGACGAGGCGACACCCCCGGTGACGAAGATGTGCTTGGTCGTCGTGGATGTGGGCTGCATAGCCAAAGGGGGCTCCCGTGGTCGCGATCGTGAGGTGCGTACCGGCGTTTTCGTCCGGAGACTCCGGAGGCGCCGTCGCTGCGGTTCGGGGGCCTCGTCTGCGGTTGCGGACGACCACCGGTCCACGGGCTACCAGGGTATCAGCGCCGAGGGGACCCCGCTCCCGGCCGCATTGCCACGCCCACCTCGCATGATCACCACGAGTACCCGTACACACACTCGTTCGGTCCAGACGTGTTGCCGAGACCGTCGCGCAGATCATCGAGGTGCGTCGTATCCTGCTCGGACACTTGCCCCGGGCGAGGTGACACGTTCGCAGGTCCCCACAACGACCCCTTGCGACGACCTCTTGACCCGCAGTAATGCCCTACGGGGCGACATGGCCGTTCGACTGGAGATGCACGTGGCCGGGCGCATCGAGGATTACGCACTCATCGGAGACATGCAGACCGCCGCCCTGGTCTGCCGGGACGGCACAGTGGACTGGCTGTGCCTTCCCCGCTTCGATTCGCACGCCGTCTTCGCGGGACTGCTGGGTACCGAGGAGCACGGCTTCTGGCGCCTGGGACCCGCGCGGGCGGACGGGACGCAGCCGCCGTCCGCGGACCGCCGCCGCTACCGCGGGGACTCCCTCATCCTGGAATCGGAGTGGGACACACCGCGCGGAACGGTCAGAGTGACCGATTTCATGCCGCCGCGTGACGGCGCACCGCAGGTGATCCGGATCGTGGAGGGGATCAGCGGCCGGGTGCCGATGCGCTCGGAGCTGCGCATGCGGTTCAGCTACGGCCGGGTCACCCCGTGGGTGCACAAGGTCGACGGCCGCACGGTCGCCGTCGCGGGCCCGGACTCCGTCTGGCTTGACACCCCCGCCGACACGTACGGCGAGAACCTCACGACGTACTCCGACTTCACCGTGGCGCCGGGTGACCGGATCGCGTTCACCATCAGCTGGCAGCCCTCGCACCACGGGCCGCCGGCTCTGCCGGACCCGGAGGGTTCGCTGGACGCGACCGCGGACTTCTGGCGCGATTGGGTCGAGCAGTGCACGTACCACGGGCCCTACCGCGAGGCCGTGGTCCGCTCCCTGATCACCCTCAAGGCCCTGACGTACGCGCCGACCGGCGGCATCGTCGCCGCGCCGACCACCTCCCTGCCGGAGGACATCGGCGGCTCCCGGAACTGGGACTACCGCTACACCTGGCTGCGTGACGCCGCGATCACGCTCTCCTCGCTGCTGCGCACCGGCTACCGCGAGGAGGCCCGCGCCTGGCGCGAGTGGCTGCTGCGAGCGGTCGCCGGCGACCCGGAGAACCTGCAGATCATGTACGGCATCGCGGGCGAGCGCGAGCTGGGCGAGGCCGAGCTGGACTGGCTGCCCGGCTACGAGAACTCCGGCCCGGTCCGGGTCGGCAACGGCGCGGCGGGCCAGCTGCAGCTGGATGTGTACGGCGAGGTCACCGAGGCACTGCACCTCGCCCACATGACCGGCCTGACCCGCAACGACTACGCGACGGGCCTCCAGCTCAAGCTGATCGAGTACCTGGAGAAGCACTGGGACGAGCCGGACGAGGGCATCTGGGAGGTGCGCGGGCCGCGCCGCCACTTCGTCCACTCGAAGGTGATGGCCTGGGTCGCCGTCGACCGCACCATCAAGCTCATCGAGTCCGGGGACGCGGAAGGGCCGCTGGAGCGCCTGCACGAGCTGCGCGACGAGATCCACCACGATGTCTGCGAGCGGGGCTACGACCCCGAGCGCAACACCTTCACCCAGTCCTACGGGTCGAAGGAACTGGATGCCTCGCTGCTGCTGATCCCCCAGATGGGCTTCCTGCCGCCGGACGACAAACGCGTGATCGGCACGATCGAGGCGATCCAGCGCGAGCTGTCCACCGAGGACGGCTTCGTACTGCGCTACCCCACCTCCGGCGAGGACGCGGGCGTCGACGGCCTGGAGGGCGACGAGGGCGCCTTCCTGGCCTGCTCGTTCTGGCTGGCGGACGACCTGGCGATGATCGGCCGGGTCGACGAGGCGCGCCAGCTCTTCGAGCGGCTGCTGTCCCTGCGCAACGACCTGGGCCTGCTCGCGGAGGAGTGGGACTCCCGGCTGCAGCGCCAGGTGGGGAACTTCCCGCAGGCCTTCAGCCATGTGCCGCTGATCGACACGGCGCTGCGTCTGACGGCGAGCGGGGCGTACGTCGGCTGACCCCCGGGTCACGGGGCGGGCGGAAGCCGCCCGCCCCGTGAGGTCTCACTGCGCCCCGGTCACGACCGGCCGCTTCGACGGCAGCCCCCACTCGCTCCAGGACCCGTCGTACACGGCCTGTCCTCGGTATCCCGCGAGTTCCGCGCCCAGCGCCAGGACGCACGCGGTGACACCCGATCCGCAGCTGACGACCAGCCGCTCGCGCTCGCCGGCGAGGGCGGCGAACACGGTGCGCAGCTCATCGGCCGGGCGCATCCGCCCGTCGCACTGGAGCTCGCCGAAGGGCAGGTTGACCGCCCCCGGCATGTGCCCGCCGCGCAGTCCCGGCCGGGGCTCGGCGACGGCGCCGGTGAACCGGTCCCGGGAACGGGCGTCGAGGACCAGCGCGGCCGGGTCGGCCAGGGCCGCCGCCACCTCCTCGCTGCCGACGAACATCCCCGCGCGCGGCCGTGCGGTGAAGTCACCGGGCGTCGCGGCGGGCACGGGCCCGGCGCTCTCCAGCGGCAGCCCGGCCCGGGCCCAGGCGGGCAGGCCACCGTCGAGCACCGCGACCCGGTCGAAGCCCATCGCCCGCAGCATCCACCAGGCCCGCGCGCTGGAGTAGATGCCCGCTCCGTCGTACACGACGACGGTGTCGGTGCCGTTCACGCCGAGGGAGCGCAGCTCCTCGGTGAACCGGCCGGCGTCGGGCATCGTGTGGGGCAGCGGGCCCGAGTGGTCGGACAGCGTCCCGTCGATGTCGAAGACCCGCGCTCCGGGGATCCGCAGCTCGCCGCCCCGGTGCGCACCGACCGAGGCGTCGAGGACGACCGTTCCCGGCCGCCCGAGCCGCCGCGCCAGCCAGTCGGTCCCGACCAGCGGGCCGGGTGGCTCCTGACTGCTTGCGTACACCGATTCCTCGTCGCCCACGGCTGCTCCAGCTCCTGATCCGGATGTGAGGGCCACTCGGCCCGAACCGCGCGGCGCCCACAAGATCGCAGCGGCGCTCGTCCCGTGTCAACAACGGTTCGCGGCCCCCGGAACTCCCCCAGTGGCTCCCCCGACGACGCCTCGGGCGCCCGGGGCCGGTACCTTCCTGAATCAGGGCGTCCGCCCGTGGGACCCGAGTGAAGCGCGAGGCCAGAGCCAGTGGAGACACAAGGCGGAATCACCGTGCAGCGAGCCCTGGAGCTGCCGGGGCTGCGCGGTGGGCTTCCGGAGGTGGTGGCCGGCGCGGACCGGCTGAACCGTACGGTGCGCTGGGTGCACGCGGGCGAGGTTCCCAATATCGCTTCGCTGCTCAAGGGTGGTGAACTGCTGCTCACCACCGGCCTCGGCCTCGGCACCCGCCCCGCCGAGCAGCGCGCCTTCGTCCGCAGGCTAGCCGACCGCCAGATCGCCGCCCTGGTGGTGGAGCTCGGGCCGCGCTTCAGCCGGCTGCCGGCATCGATAGTGGACGCCGCCCGCACCGCGGGGCTGCCGCTGGTGCAACTGCACCGCGAAGTGCCGTTCGTGACGGTGACCGAGGAGATCCACACCGAGATCGTCAACGGTCACTACGCGCTGCTGCGACAGGCCGAGGACGTGCACCGGCGGTGCACGGAGGCGCTGCTCGGCGGCGGCGGGGTGCCCCAGGTGCTCGGCATCCTGGCGGACTTCACGGCCAACCCGGTCTTCCTGGAGACGGCGGACGGCCAGCTGCTGTACGCGGCGGGTCCCGGGTCCGGTCCGGTCTCCGCCGATCCGCTCCAGGTGTGGGACGGGATGCGCGGCGGCCGGGCGGCCCGTGAGACACCGCCCACCGGTTCGGTGCTGGTGGATGTGCCGGGCGGCGGTCCGGGCACCGGTTCGGTACGGGCCAGGCTGGTGCTGCTGGCCGTTTCCGGGCCGCTGGTGACCGTGCACCGGATGGCGGCGGAGCGGGCGGCGGGGATCCTCGCCGTCGTGCTGATGCAGGCCCGCCAGGAGGAGGAACTCGCGGCGCGCGGCCGGGGCGACTTCCTGACCGATCTCGCCGAGGGCCGGATCAGGCCGGAGGACGCGCCCGCGCAGGCCCGCGTGCTGGGGTTCAGGCCGGCCGACATGCCGCTGCTGCCGGTCGTGATGCGGCTGGCCCCCGAGCTCTCGGTGTCCGGGAACTGGGCGTTGCTGGCGCGGGCGGTGCTGGAGGAGCTCTCGTCGGTGGGTGTGCCGGTGCTGTTGGGCGTACGGCCCGTGGAGGGCCGGGTTCCGGTGCTCCTCGGGCTACGGTCCGAGTCGGAACGCACGGCGGTCGCGGACCGGGTCGCGGCTGCGCTGCGGGCCGGTGTGGAGCGGGCCGGGCTGGAGCGGGCCGGTTCGCATCCGCCGGTCGTGGTGGTGGGCGTGACGGGCGGCTGGGCGGCGGCCGGCGCGGGGCTGCGGCACGCGGCGGAGACGGCGACGGCCGCGCACGGCCTCAGCGACCGGCCCTGGTACGACGCCCGGCGCCTCGACATCGACCTGCTGCTGTGGCGGTTGCGGGACCACCCTGATCTGGCGGCCTTCGTCGACCGGGCGATCGGCCCGCTGCGCGATCACGACCGCACCTCGCGCCCGGCGCTGCTGCCGACGCTGGAGACGTATCTGGCCCACGCGGGCCGCAAGGCGGAGACGGCGCGGGAGCTCCATCTGAACCGTCAGACGCTGTACAACCGGCTGGCCAGGATCGGCGAGCTGCTCGGCACCGACCTGGACGACCCCCAGGCGGTGCTGGCGCTGAGCCTGGCCCTGCGGGCCCGCCGCCACACCTCGTAGCCGGGCCCGGTCGAGCGGCTCAGCGCGCCCGCGCCGCCAGCGGCTGGGTCAACTCGTCGTACACGCTGAGCACTTGGGCGATCGTGTCGTCCTCGGTCGGCCAACTCGCCGCCTGCGCCAGCCCGGCGGCCGACATCTCCGCGCGCCGCCGGGGATCCCCGAGCAGCCGGGCCACCGCCCGCGCCAGCGCCTCCGCGTTCCCGTACGGCACGAGTTCCGCTGCGTCCCCCACGAGTTCGGGCACCCCGCCGACCGCGGTGGCGACCAGCGGGACGCCGAGCCGCAGCGCTTCCTGGGCCGCCACCGAACGCGCCTCCCAGCTGCTGGACAGCACGGCCAGATCCGCCGCGGCGAGCAGCTCGGCGCGATCGTCGCGGCTGCCGACGAGCCGGACCGGGAGGTCCTCGTCCCTGATCCGGCGCTGCAGAGCGGCCCTCTCCCGCCCCTCGCCCACGACGACCAGGAGCGGTGCGGGGTCCAGTTCACGCCAAAGTCGCGCGGCGTCGAGCAGGGTGCCGTATCCGTGATGCGGTACGAGACTCCCGCAGGCAATGATCAACGGCCGTTCCACCGAACCGAGTTCGGCCCGCGCCTTGTCCGCGTGGGCGGCGACGGGCAGCTGGGGCACGGGAGCGGAGACCGGCGCGAGCCGCGCGTCCCGCGCCCCTCGGCGCCGCGCCCGGTCGACCAGGTCCGGTGTCGTGCCGAGCACAACCGCCGCCGCACGGGCGGCCCTTCGCTCCATCAGCCGGATCAGCCGGCTGCGGGCCCCTTCGACATGGGCGCGGGCGTGCCAGGTGACGACCAGCGGAACGCATTGGCCGCCGAGCGCGAGGGCAGCGCGCACGGCGGCGTGCGGGCCGTGCGCGTGGACGACGTCCGCCGTCAGGCAGGCGGCGCGCAGGGCGGCGATGGAGAGGGGATCACTGCGCCGGGGCACTGGCGCGAAACGAGCCCCCGTACCGGAGTAGTCGTAGGCGTGGTCCAGTTCGGACGGGGCGCAGACGGTGACGTGCACGCCTCTCGCCACGAGTCCCGCGGCCAGCGAGCTGACGTGGGCACAGCTGCCCGCGCTGCCGCCGCCCAGGACTTGGACCGTACGCAGCTGTGACACGTTGAATGGCTCCCGGGGCTCCCGAGTCGGCGGTGATTGCATCGCCAAGGATGCCAGTCCGTACGAACGTTCCGGCACAATCAGGCCGTCGTGCGGCCCGCACAGCAACAACCGGACGCGGCCTACCACTCGCACGGGTGAGAAACCGGCGCACCGTTGCCCACCCTGCCCCGCGGCGTTCTCCGTCAGCGCTCCGTCAGCACCCGGACGAGTCGGCTGATCCGGTCCCCGTTCGCCGCCGCCGCGACCAGTGCGGCGGCGTGCGCGAGGAGTCCGGCCCGGCCGCGTCCCGCGACGATCGCGACCCCGAGCGCCGCGCCCAGGGCATGGACCCCGGTGTCCCCGAGCATGGTCCGCTCACCCAGGTCGTCGGCGACGAGCGCGGCCACGGCACCCATCGGCGCGGCGACAAGGCCCCCCTGCGGCAGGCCCGGGGCCCCGAGGGCGAGCACGGTGGCTGCTGCCGCGCCGGGCCGCACGTCCACCAGATTGACGAGATGGGCGGTTCCGGCGATCACGACCGCGGCGAGCATCCGGTCGACGGGCCGCTCCTTGAGCAGCGCACCGGCCGCGGCTCCGGCGGCCCCGATCCCGAAGAGCTTCACCGCGTCGCTGGTCAGCTCGCCGTCCCGCAGCGCCCCCAGATGGGCGCGGAATCCCCGGCGCGGATCGTCCGCACCGACGAGGTCGTCGTACGCACCGCAGCCGCCGGCCGCCAGTACGGCGAGCGCGGCGGCGCACCTGGTACGGGCCGGCAGCGGCAGGACGGCCGTTCCGGCCGCGGCACCGAGGACGGCGGCCGGACCGGCGTACAGATCGACGGAGCGGCCCGCGTAGTTGGTGCGCCGCCGGTGCGGGCGGGGCTGGGTCCGCAGCGCCCGGTACACACACCCCGCCACGGCGGCGGCGACGGTACCGGACATCACGGCCCTGCTGAACGCTGCTCCCATGCCCGCCAGACTACGCAGCGGGCCGCCGCGGCGGCCGGGCGGGAGCCCCTGCGCCCGGGGCCCGGCCGCCGGACCACGGCCGGGGCCACCGCGTCCGGTACGGCATCTCGCCGCGGCCCCGGGCCGCCCGGACAGCTCCGCTGCCGGAACGCTCCGACACCTTGCTTGCGCCGCGCCCTGACCGGTCCGGCCCCGTCGGACAGGCCCTACCCGTCCGACCTGGCTGCGGCCAGCAGCTCCTCGGCATGGGCGCGTGCCGTCTGGGAGTCCTCCTGGCCCGCGAGCATCCGGGACAGCTCCCGCACCCGGTCCTCGCCCTCCAGTACCGTGACCCCGCTGCTGGTCACCGAGCCGTCGACGGTCTTCTCGACCAGCAGCTGCCGGTCCGCGAAGGCCGCCACCTGCGGCAGGTGCGTGACGACGACGACCTGGGCGGATCTGGCGAGCTTCGCGAGCCGCCGCCCGACCTCGACCGCGGCCTTGCCGCCGACGCCCGCGTCGACCTCGTCGAAGAGATACGTGGGTACGGGGTCGGCGCCCGCGAAGACCACCTCGACGGCGAGCATCACCCGGGACAGCTCACCGCCCGACGCGCCCTTGGCGATCGGCCGCGGCTGGGCGCCGGGGTGCGGGGCCAGCAGCAGCTCGACCTCGTCGGCGCCGGACGGCCCGTAGACCACGCTCCGCCCGTCGATCTCGATACCGGACGCCTCGTCGGCGGCCTCGGTCTGCCGGATGTCGAAGGAGACCCGGGCGTGCGGCATGGCCAGCGAGGCCAGCTCAGCGGTCACCGCCTCGGCGAAGAGCGCAGCCGCCCGATTGCGCGCATCGGTCAACGCCTGTCCGAGGCCCGAGAGTTCGGCCCGCAGCGCGTCGCGTTCGGCCGTCAGCTCACCGATCCGGCCGTCGTCGCCCTCCAGCTCGGTGAGCCGGGCGGCGCCCTCCCTGGCCCAGGCGAGCACGGCACCGATGTCCTCGCCGTACTTCCGGGTGAGCGCGGTGAGCGCGGCCCGGCGCTCCTCCACCGCGGCGAGCCGCAGCGGGTCGGCGTCCAACTGATCGGCGTACCCGGCCAGTTCACCGGCCACGTCGGAGAGCAGGATCGAGATCTCGCCGATCCGGTCGGCGAGCGCCGCCAGTGCCGGATCGTGGGCGCGCACGGCGTCCAGGGAGCGTCCGGCGGCGGCAACCACGGTCGTCGCGTCGACGCCCTCCGGGTCCTCCGGGTTGCCCGCGAGCGCGGTGTGCGCGAGGGCCGCGGCGGAGGCCAGCGCCTCCGCGTGGCCGAGCCGCTCGGCCTCGGCTGCGAGGTCGCCGTCCTCACCGGCCAGGGGTTCGACCGCGGCGATCTCGCCCAGCCCGAAGCGCAGCAGATCGGCTTCCTGGGCGCGCTCACGAGCACGCGTCGTCAGCTCGTCGAGCTCCGTGGCGACCGCCCGCAGCCGCCGGTAGGCCGCCGCGTACTCGGCGTGCGGCACGGCGACCTTGTCGCCCGCGTACCGGTCGAGCGCCTGTCGCTGCCGGGCGGGCTTGAGCAGACCCTGCTGGTCGGTCTGGCCGTGCACGGCGACGAGTTCGTCGGCGAGTTCGGCGAGCACGCCGACCGGCACGGACCGGCCGCCGAGATGCGCCCGCGAGCGCCCCTCCGCGGAGACGGTACGGCTGATCAGCAGTGCGTCTTCCTCGATCTCGGCCCCGGCCTCCTCGGCCCGCAGGGCGACGGGGTCGCCGTCGGAAACCGTGATCCGCCCCTCGACGACGGCTGCCTTGGCCCCGATCCGTACCAGGGCGGGATCGGCGCGCCCGCCGAGCAGCAGCCCCAGACTGGTGACGACCATGGTCTTGCCCGCGCCGGTCTCGCCCGTCACCGCGGTGAAGCCGGGTGACAGCTCCACCACCGCGTCGTCGATGACTCCGAGCGACCGTATCCGCATCTCCTCCAACACGGACACGACCTTACGAGGTCCGGGACCCGATGTGCGACGGACCCCGCTCCCGGGGCCTGCTCTCCCGGGTATCCGCCGGGCATTCGCAACACCTCCGGGGGAATGTCCGCCGGTCAGTGCGGTGCGCCGCGCCACCCGGAGACCGGCAGTGCGAATTTCGCGACCAGCCGGTCCGTGAACGAGGCGTGGTGCAGCCGTGCCAGCCGTACGGGCACCGCGCCGCGCCGCACCTCGACCCGCGCTCCCGCGGGCAGTTCCACGGCCCTGCGCCCGTCGCACCACAGCACCCCGTGCGGGGTGTGCTGCTGGACCTCGACGGCGAGCACGGACGTCGGGGAGGTCACCAGCGGCTTGGCGAACAGCGCATGGGCGCTGATCGGCACCATCAGCAGCGCCTCTACCTCGGGCCAGACGACGGGACCGCCCGCCGAGAAGGCGTAGGCCGTCGATCCGGTCGGGGTCGCGCAGACGATCCCGTCGCAGCCGAAGCCGGTCACGGGACGGCCGTCGATCTCCAGCACGACCTCCAGCATCCGCTCGGGCGACACCTTCTGCACGGCCGCTTCGTTGAGCGCCCAGTCGGTGTGGACGACGTCGCCGTTGCTGTGCACCAGGACGTCGAGCGTCATGCGTTCCTCGACCTGGTACGCGCGGGTGACGACCCGGTCGACGACCTTGTCCAGGTCGTCCCGCTCGGCCTCGGCGAGGAAGCCGACCCGGCCGAGGTTGACGCCGAGCATCGGCACCCCGGAGGCGCGGGAGAACTCGGCTCCTCGCAACAGCGTCCCGTCCCCGCCGAGCACGATCAGCAGTTCACAGCCGTCCACGGCCTTGGGTGTGGTGTCCGTGACCGTCTCCACGGACGGCGGCAGCGGCAGATCGGTCGCCTCGGTGGCCAGCACCCGGACGCCGAGGCCGCTGCGCAGCAACCCCTGTACCACCAGTTCGGCACTGCGGATCGCGGCCGGACGGCCGGTATGTGCCAGAAGAAAGACAGTTCGTGCCGCAATCGTCGTCAACGAGGCCCCTCCGCCACTGCACGGTCGACATCTGCGGGATCCAGCTCAGGTGCTCCTGCCCGCAGCCAGAGAAAGTACTCGACATTTCCCGCAGGGCCCGGCAGCGGGCTCGCCGTCACCCCCCGTACCCCGAGCCCCAGCGCCCAGGCACGGCGCGCCACTTCCCGTACTGCTTCGGCCCGCAGCTCGGGGCTGCGCACCACACCGCCGCTGCCCAGTCGTTCCTTGCCGACCTCGAACTGCGGCTTGACCATGAGGACCAGGTCCGCGTCGGGGGCGGTGCAGCGCGCCAGGGCGGGCAGGACCAGGCCCAACGGGATGAACGACAGATCGCCGACCACCAGGTCCACCGGCTGTCCGTCGATCACCTCCAGCGTCAACTCCCGTACGTTGGTGCGGTCCTTGACGGTGACGCGGTCATCGGACCGGAGCGACCAGGCGAGCTGCCCGTAGCCGACGTCGACGGCGACGACGTGGCCGGCACCGGCGCGCAGGAGCACATCGGTGAAGCCGCCGGTCGACGCCCCGGCGTCCAGCGCCCGGCGCCCCTCGACCTCCAGCCCGAGGGGCACGAAGGCGGCGAGGGCGCCCGCGAGCTTGTGCCCGCCGCGCGAGACGTATCCCGGGTCGCTGTCGTCCTCGGTCACGACGACGGCGGCACTGGTCTCGACCTGGGTGGCGGGTTTGGTCGCGGTGTTCCCACCGACGGTCACCCGCCCGGCGGCGATCAGCTGGCTCGCGTGCTCGCGCGAGCGTGCGAGCTTGCGGTGGACCAGCTCGGCGTCGAGGCGGCGGCGTGCCACTCTTGCCACGTTCGGTTCAGCTCCTGTTGTTGTACGAGGGCATCGGTGCGGGTACCGGTGCGGGTCCGGGCCTGGCGTCCAGCGCGGTCAGCGTTTCGCGCAGCCCACGATGTACATCCTCGTACACCTCGACGTGTCCGTCCGCCGGGAGGTGGTCCGCATCGGCGAGACGCTCCAGCTCCGTGTCCACCCCGGCGTCGCCGGTGGGGGTGCGCACGACGCCGAGGGGCGCGGGCGCGGCAGGGTCGGGCGTGGCCCCGGCGGCCGGGTCCACGCCCTCGCCGGACGGGTCCTCCGCCTCGCTCCCGGGCAGTTTTCCGGCTGCCGTCCCCGGTTCCGGCGTCGAGTCGCTCATGCGGGAAACGCTACCGCGAAGGGCTGCGGTACCGTCGATCACAATGGCGACCATGGCGGAGTGCCGCAGCGCACTCGACAGACTGTCCGACAGCCTCGCGGGGGCCGACGGCGACGTGCGCAGCGCGGCTGCCCTCGACCGCTCGCTGAGCTGTCACATCAAGGACCTCGACATCACCTTCACCGGCCGGCTGGCCGATGGCCGGATCCAGGTCCTGGACACGGTGGAGGGCCCGCCCCGCGAGAAGGCCGAGATCCGGCTCGCGATGACCGGTGACGACCTGGTGGCCATGGTGGACGGAGATCTGAACTTCGCCAAGGCGTGGGGTTCGGGCCGGGTCCGCCTGGAGGCCGGCTTCCGTGATCTGCTGAGACTGAGGTCGCTGCTGTAGGCGGGTGGCGGGCCGCTCAGCCCCCGGCCGACGCCCCGGCGGGCGTCTTGCCCCCGTACGCCCGCCCCGTCGCCGAGCGGCTTGCGCGCGGCCGGTACCACCAGCGGGGTTCCGGTCTCCGGATCGTCGATGACCTGACAGCGCAGCCCGAAGACCCGCTCCACCAGTTTCCGCCGTGACGACCTCGCCCGCGCAGCGCGCCGCGAGATTCAGGTCGTGCAGGACGGCGACGAGGGTGCGCCCCTGCGTCTCGCGCGCTGCGCTGGTGTTGCCGGACTTCCGCTACAGCCCCAGCCTGGCGACCGCCTTCCCGGCGTCCAGCCCGCACGAACCGTCCCCGGCGTACGACCACGCCGCCCCGCAGAGCGCCCGCAGCCCGTCGAGTACGGCCCCCTCCCCCTCCAGCACCAGCTCGTCCCCGCGCACCGACGCCGCCCAGCCCCCGCACACAAAGCCCTCGCCGCTCACCGCCACCTCGGGCTGCCCGGTCAGCAGCCCCCGCAGATCCCCGTCCACATACGTCGGCCGGTGCTTCGGGGCGGCGGCCACCAGCTGCGCCGCGTCCGTCACCCCGGTGAGCACCAGCAGGGAGTCCACGCCGCCGTTGAAAGCGCCCTCGATGTCCGTGTCCAGCCGGTCGCCGACCACCAGCGGGCGCTCGGCCCCGGTCCGCAGCACGGTCTCCCGGTGCATCGGCGGCAACGGCTTCCCGGCGACCTGCGGCTCGGCACCGGTGGCGATCCGTACGACTTCCACCGCCGCACCGTTCCCGGGTGCGATGCCCCGGGCGCTCGGAATCGTCAGATCCGTGTTGGACGCGAACCACGGCACCCCGCGCGCGATCGCGTACGCGGCCTCGGCGAACCGGCCCCAGGCCATGTCGGGCCCACCGTACCCCTGCGCCACCGCGACCGGCTCGTCGTCCGCCGACTCCACCGGCACCAGACCGCGCTCGCGCAGCGCGGCCCGCAGCCCCTCGCCGCCCACCACCAGCACCCGGGCGCCGGCGGGCAGTTGGTCGGCCATCAGCCGGGCGACCGCCTGCGCCGAGGTGATCACATCGGTGGGCTCCGCCGGAATGCCGAGTTCGGTCAGGTGCCCGGCCACCGCGGCCGGCGTCCGCAGCGCATTATTGGTCACGTACGCCAGGTGCATCCCGCCGTCCCGTGCCGCCGCCAGCGAGTCGACGGCATGGGCGATCGCGTGACCACCCGCGTACACCACCCCGTCGAGATCGAGCAGCGCCGTGTCGTACGCCTCGTTCAGCACGGTGCTGCTGCCGCTCGGCCTGGTCCTGCTCGCCTGACTCATTCTTTGCGCTCCTCGTTCCATGCTTTCGCCCCGAATCATCGCGCATCCCCGCCACACGCATACCATGCAGAAATGAACACATCAGGTCCGGCCGGCCAGGGACTGCGTCTGATTCCGTTCCGTGGACTGCGATACGTCCCCGAGCGGGTCGGCAGCCTTGCCGCGGTGACCTCACCGCCTTACGACGTCGTCGTCCGACCCGACGGGCTGCACCATTTGGAGTCGGCGGATCCGTACAACATCGTCCGGCTCATACTCCCGCAGGCCAAAACGGCCGGGGCCCGCCACGAGCAGGCGGCACAGACCCTGAAGCGGTGGCTGGCCGAGGGTGTCCTCGCGCCGGACAGCGAGCCCGCTCTGTACGTCTACGAGCAGCGCAACGCGGAGATCCTGCAACGCGGCGTCGTCGGGGCACTGGCGCTCTCCGCCCCCGCGGACGGCATCGTCCTGCCGCACGAGGACGTGATGGCCCATGTCGTCGAGGACCGGGCCGACCTGATGCGCAGCACCGCCGCCCACTTCGAGCCGTTGCTGCTCACCTACCGCAGCGACGGCGACGGCCCGGGTGCGACTGCCGTCATCGAGCGGACCACGGACCGCCCGCCGCTGCTCGCCACCACCACCGAGGACGGCTACCACCACCGGCTCTGGGCGGTCACCGATCCGGCCGAACGCGCCGAGATCGAGACCGATCTCGCCCGTCACCAGGCCCTGATCGCCGACGGCCACCACCGCTGGGCCACGTATCTGCGCCTCCAGCAGGAGCACACCGCGCCCGGCCCCTGGGACTTCGGCCTGGTCCTCCTCGTCGACACGGCCCGCTACCCGCTCCGGGTCCGCGCCATACACCGGCTGCTGCACCGTCTTCCGGTCGCCGACGCACTTGCCGCACTGGACGGCCTCTTCCGCGTCCGCGACCTGGACGAACCGCTCCCCCGGGCCCTGGACGCACTCGCCGGGGCGGCCGCCGAGGGCAACGCGTTCCTGCTCGCCGGCGACGGCGGCTTCCATCTCGTCGACCGCCCCGACCCCGGCCTGCTGTCCCGCACGATCCCCACCGACCGCCCGACCGCCTGGCAGAACCTCGACGCTACGGTCCTGCACGCGGCCCTGCTCGACCACGTCTGGCAGATCCCCGACGCCCCGGAACACATCGCGTACATCCACGACACCGCAGCCGCCGTCGAACAGGCCGAGCGTCACAACGCGACGGCGGTCCTGATGCATCCGGTACGCGAAGAAGTCGTCCGGGACCTCGCCCGGCAGGGCGTCACCATGCCCCGCAAGTCGACCTCCTTCGGCCCCAAGCCGGCCACAGGCCTCGTCCTGCGGAGCCTCGACCTCGGCTGACCCGCGGCCAACAGACCTGCGGACGACAGGAAGAGGGCGGCAGCCCGGAAGGGATGCCGCCCTCTCTTTCATGCCTTACGCCTCGGACGTACGCCCCTCGTCCCCGTCCTCGTCGTTCCCGTTCCCGTCCTCGTCCTCGTCCTCGTCGAGTGCGTCGACGAATTCGACACCGTCCATCTCGGCGAGCCGGTCGGACGCATCGGTCGAGCCGTCCTTGTCGGCCTCCAGGGCCTTCCCGAACCACTCACGCGCCTCGTCCTCACGCCCGGCCGCCAGCAGGGCATCGGCGTACGCGTACCGCAGCCGGGCCGTCCACGGGTGAACGGCATTCGACGCGAGCTCGGAGCTCTGCAGGGTGACGATGGCCGCATCGAGCTGCCCCATGTCCCTGCGCGCCCCGGCGGCCACCAGCCGCATCTCGACCTGCCCGGCCTTGTCGAGCTTCTGCACCTCGGGCTCGCCGGCCATGGCCAGCGCCCGCTCGGGCCGCCCGAGCCCGCGCTCGCAGTCGGCCATGACGGGCCACAGCTCCACGGACCCGGTCATCCGCTTGGCGGCCCGGAACTCCGCCAGCGCTTCCGAGTACTTCTGCGTGGCGTACGCGGCGAACCCTGCCGCCTCACGCACCGCGGCCACCCGCGAGGCCAGACGGAGCGCGATCCGCGAGTACGCGTACGCCTGCTCCGGGTCCTCGTCGATCAGCCGGGCCACCATGACGAGGTTGCGCGAGACATCCTCGGCCAGGGTCTTCGGCAGGCTCATCAGCTCCTGCCGCACATCCTTGTCGATCTCGTCACCGGTGACGTCCTCGGGAATCGGAAGCCGCTTGATGGGCTCGCGGTCCCGGTCGTCCCGCCGCTCGAACCCGCCACGGTCGTCGCGCCCGCGATAGCCACCCCGGCCACCACGATCGTCCCGCTGGCCGCGGTATCCACCGCCCCGGCTGTCGTCACGACGGAACCCGCCACCGCGGCTGTCGTCATCACGACGAGGGCCACGAGGCCGGTCATCACGCCGCTCGAACCCACCCGAAGGACGCCCACCGCGCCCATCGTCACGACGCGGCGCACGGTCACGGTCGTCCCGACGGAACCCGCCACCTCGGCTGTCGTCACGGCGGAATCCACCGCCGGAGCCGCCACCGCGGCTGTCGTCACGACGGTAGCCACCGCGGCTGTCGTCATCACGACGAGGGCCACGAGGCCGGTCATCACGCCGCTCGAACCCACCCGAAGGACGCCCACCGCGCTCATCATCACGACGCGGCCCACGGTCACGGTCGTCCCGACGGAACCCACCACGCTCATCGTCCCGACGCGGCGCACGATCACGCTCGTCCCGACGGAACCCACCACGCTCATCGTCCCGACGCGGCGCACGGTCACGGTCGTCCCGACGGAACCCACCACCGGAACCACCGCGACTGTCATCGCGACGGAACCCGCCACCACGGCTGTCGTCACGGCGGAATCCACCGCCGGAGCCGCCACCGCGGCTGTCGTCACGACGGTAGCCACCGCGGCTGTCGTCATCACGACGAGGGCCACGAGGCCGGTCATCACGCCGCTCGAACCCACCCGAAGGACGCCCACCGCGCTCATCATCACGACGCGGCCCACGGTCACGGTCGTCCCGACGGAACCCACCACGCTCATCGTCCCGACGCGGCGCACGATCACGCTCGTCCCGACGGAACCCACCACCGGAACCACCGCGACTGTCATCGCGACGGAACCCGCCACCACGGCTGTCGTCACGGCGGAATCCACCACCGGAGCCACCACCACGACGGTCGTCCCGGCGCGGCCCCCGGTCACGATCGCGGTCGCGGTCGTCGCGGCGGAAGCCACCGCCACCGCTTCCACCGGTAGGCCGGCTGTCGTCACGCCGGTAGCCACCCCGGTCGTTGTCCCGGCGCGGTCCGCCGGAGCGGTCGTCACGACGGCCGCTGAAGCCGCCTCGGTCACCACCGTCCCGGCGACGCGGCTCGCGCTCCGAACGATCGTCGGGAGAGTTGGTGGACATCGGCGTGACTCCTGTCATTGGGTACTACTAGACATTCTGGCGCAGCCGGACATCCGACGCGCTTCGACAAAAACAAAAGGACCCTTGGTCCCAGCGTGAACGCTGGGACCAAGGGTCCTTGAAAGATTGTTCGGCGGCGTCCTACTCTCCCACAGGGTCCCCCCTGCAGTACCATCGGCGCTGAAAGGCTTAGCTTCCGGGTTCGGAATGTAACCGGGCGTTT